>NZ_JADWOM010000003.1:0-280197 GCF_016106645.1 Acinetobacter sp. ACIN00229 | reverse complement strand
ACCAACACCAACACCAACACCAACACCAACAAGTGTAGCGGATCGCTTTGTTGGAAGTTGGTTAGCGGGCAAAGGAGGTTGTATTAACGGTTCTGCTCTAAAAATGAACATCATTAAGGTTTCTGATAACAGCGTTCGATTTGCTAGTGAAACAATACGTTATGAGAATGAATCGAACTGTACAGGTAACATTGTTGCAAGTTACCGCCAAGCTGAAGATTTTAGTCTGGTTTCAAATATTGGAGCACCTCAGACAATACAAACCTCAAGCTATAACAAAGTAGATTGGCAGCTTGTTGTAGCTGGAGAATTGGAGCAAAAACAATCTGCTATTTTAGGTTTTAAAAATGCAAATCAATTCTGCCTAGTTCCTACGAATGAACCAAATGCGATACATAATTATTTGCAGCAAGCAAACTTTGATCTCATGAATACTTGCTTTACAAAAACAACCCCACCAGCAAGCATGCAAAAGCCGACACAAGTATTGGCAACAGCAAGTTATAGACTAGCGGACAATAAAGAATCTTGGGCCGATCTATTAACTCAACTTAACGATCAAGGACGCCAAGGCTATGCCCTTCTCACGCCATCAGTCAGTTTAGATAATCCTGATAGTAGCTTTGCCCTATATAAAAATTTATATGTCAAAAACAATAAAACCACTGACACATACACCTATAAAACAGTTGATGTTAAAACCAATTCAGTGGCAAACCGTTATTTACTATGGGTAAATGAGCTAAATAAACAAGGTAGCTTAGGCTATATATATAAACTCTCATTTGGAGAAGTAACTTCGAATACAGATAAATATTTATTTGTTAAAAATGATAAGAAACCAGCAACATATTCTTATTCTAATCGCTTCTTAACCAACACTTCTCGCACGAGTATTTTGAATGCCTTCAATGAACTTGGTGCGCAAGGTTGTAAGCTAATTTACGCAAATACCTCGTTCACCAATAACGGCACAACGAATGGAACCTTCTATGTACCTACCTGTGTAAATAGCAGTACACATAACGGAACCTATGCATATCGTTATTTTGAAGTTCCACAACATATCCCGTTTAACAAGGATGATGCAATTAAACTTGAAAAACTTCTTAAAGAGCAGGCAGCCGAAGGTTATAGACTGGTTGATGCGAACAATAATCTAGGCTTCTTTAATATTGATGGTTATCTATTTGAGCGTGATAGTGAAAATACAGGACCTATTGAATATAAAGTATTTATTGAAGATGCTGCATCCGAAACAGATGAACCATATCTCGTTGAAAATCGAATTCAAGACCAAGGTAAATTAGGTTGGTTCTTTGCAGTTCGACTTGGATCGGTCTATACCAACTCACCAACAAATTATGATTTAGCAAGTGGTGTAATTTTCCCTAAATAGGATATCTAAAACAAATAAGGCCACAAATGTGGCCTTATTCTTACTTAAAATTAGATAACTTATCCTAAGTTTTTAAAGCCCTGCTGACGCCATGCCTCATAAACAATCACGGCGGTTGCATTAGATAAATTTAAACTTCTTGAGTTTTCGGCCATTGGCAAACGGATCCACTGTTCTTGTGGAAACATTAAGCGGACATGCTCAGGCAAACCACGTGTTTCTGGCCCCATCAGTAAAGCTACAGGCCGATTCAAATCGACTGTATGTGGAGTCGCTGAGCCTTTAGTGGTGAGTGGAAAAACATGCTCAACACCTTTAGCTTTTAAGTCTGCAAGGCATAGTTCAATGTTGTCCCAAATCTGCATACGCGCCCATTCATGATAATCAAGGCCTGCTCGCTTGAGCTTTTTATCATCTAACTCAAAACCTAGTGGCTTGACTAAATGTAGCTGTGCGCCCGTATTAGCACATAAACGAATGATATTGCCTGTATTGGCAGGAATTTCAGGCTCGTATAGGACAACATGAATCACAAATTTTCTCGACTTTAATAACCAGCAATAAATTCAGATAAATTTATTGCCATTTTAACTGTTCACGTAAATTCACCACTTCACCAATAATAGTTAAAGTTGGCGCTACGATATGATGTTCAGACACTTTAGTTGCAATATCAGCTAATGTTCCAACAATAACTTTCTGTTCTGGTGTGGTTCCTTTAGATATTAAGGCTACAGGCATATCAGCACGTTGACCATGAGCAATAAGTTGCTCACAAATGCGTTCCAAACCAACTAACCCCATATAGAGGACTAAAGTTTGATTTTCATAAACTAGTTCATTCCAAGGGAGTTCAGGAGAACCTTCCTTTAAATGCCCAGTCAAGAAACGTACACTTTGTGCATAGTCACGATGAGTTAATGGAATTCCTGCATAAGCTGAACAACCTGATGCTGCGGTTATCCCCGGCACAACTTGGAAAGTGACGTTCGCCTCAACTAGCTCTTGAATCTCTTCACCACCACGCCCAAAGATAAATGGATCACCACCTTTTAGACGACAAACACGCTTTCCTTTTTGAGCATATTCAACCAGTAAAGCATTGATACCATCTTGGGGAACAGAGTGATTTGAACGCGCTTTACCTACATAAATTTTGGTCGCATCGCGGCGGCAAAGTTCTAAGATCGGTGCAGACACCAAACGATCATAAATCACAACATCTGCTTGCTGCATAAGACGCAATGCTTTTAATGTCAGCAATTCTGGATCACCTGGTCCAGCCCCCACCAAATAAACCTCACCTTTAGGTGCAGTCCATTCTGTTAAGGCTTGCTGAATCAAATCATTTGCAACTTCTAAATTGTCATTAAAAACTTGTTCTTTTAATGGGCTAGCATATAAGTTTTCCCAAAAGATTCGACGCTCATCTGGGTTACTAATCTTTTCTTTTACTTGCTTACGCCATTGACCAGAAAACTCAGCAAGTTTCCCCATGCCATGTGGAACAATCGTTTCTATTTGAGTACGAAGTTGTCTAGATAAAACGGGTGATGCACCATTTGAGGCAACAGAAATGATCAATGGAGAACGATCAATAATTGCTGGAACCATAAAGCGACAGTGTGGAATATCATCGACACTATTTACCAGTAAATTACGCGCTTCACATTGCTCAAAAACAGCTTTGTTCACTTGCGCATCATTAGTCGCAGCAATGACTAATCTGTAAGGTGTATTTAAAAAAATTTCAGCAAAGGTCTCAGCAAAATACTGCCCTCCACTCGCCTGAACCAACTCTAAAAGCTGATCTTCAATTGCTGGAGCAATAATATCAATTACGGCTCCAGCTTTGACTAAAAGATTTGCTTTGCGCAAAGCAATATGCCCACCACCCACAATCAGACAACGTTGCTGTTGCAACTTTAAAGAGATTGGAAAAATATCCACCTTAAACCTCTACATTAATCATCTGATTTGGGTTAAGCAAAAACCATGCACAATTTAGATGCAAAGCTTAGTCAATAAAGGTTAAACCACCCATATATGGGCGTAATACTTCTGGAATCTCGATAGAACCATCTTCACGCTGGTAATTTTCCATTACAGCAAGCAAAGTACGTCCAACTGCAAGACCTGAACCATTTAGTGTATGCACTAATTCAGTCTTCTTTTGATCCATTCTGTAGCGTGCTTTCATGCGGCGTGCCTGAAAATCACCCATATTAGAGCAACTTGAGATTTCACGATAAGTATTTTGGCTTGGAACCCAAACTTCTAAGTCGTAAGTTTTAGTCGCACCGAAGCCCATATCCCCACCACAGAGCAAAATTTTGCGGTATGGCAAACCAAGTGCCTGCAAAATACCCTCAGCATGCGCAGTAAGGTCTTCAAGTGCCTGCATAGAAGTTTCAGGTTTAACGATTTGCACCATCTCAACTTTATCAAACTGATGCTGACGAATTAAACCACGGGTGTCGCGACCATAAGAACCAGCTTCACTACGGAAACACGGTGTATGCGCTGCATATTTTAATGGCAAGCGTTCGGTATCAATAATCTCATCACGAACGAAGTTAGTAACAGGAACTTCTGCTGTAGGGATGAGGTAATATTCTTTTTCACCTTGAAGTTTGAACAAATCTTCTTCAAATTTTGGTAACTGACCAGTACCACGAAGTGAATCCGCATTTACCAAATAAGGCACATAAGCTTCAGTATAGCCATTCTTTAAAGTATGGGTATCAAGCATGAACTGCGTTAAAGCACGTTGTAGGCGCGCTAAAGAACCTTTCAACACACTAAAACGTGAACCAGTCAATTTAGTCGCAGTTTCGAACTCTAAACCGCCCATCCACTCACCTAAGTCAGTATGATCTTTGATTTCAAAATCAAACTGACGAGGCGTACCCCATTTTGAAATTTCAACGTTATCATCTTCATCTTTACCAGCAGGAACAGACTCATCTGGTAAGTTAGGGATGCTAAGCGCTTTTTGTTCAATCTCGTTTTGGAGCTCTGACAAAGCAACTTCAGCAGCTTTGATTTCATCACCAATCGCTTGCATACGCGCCATGATTTCAGAAGCATCACCACCGGATTTTTTAATCTGACCCACTTGTTTTGCACCGGCATTACGCTCTGCCTGCAATTTTTCAGTTTTTGATTGCAAGTCTTTACGGCGAGTTTCTAAAGAAGCCCATTCCTGAACATCTAATTGAACACCACGTTTTGCCAAAGCTGCATTAACAGCTTCAATATTATTTCTGAGTAACTTAGGGTCGATCATAATCAATCATAATATGGGTAAAAAACTGGCTATAGTGTAAGGCCTTCACACTAAAAAATATAGTGATCATCTTCATAACGAATAGCTTTCACACAATTGTTAGAATAGATCACCTATTTTAGAACTTATAGTTTGGCACACTCGGTAAATACTCAGGTTTAATGAATTTACTCGCTTCAAAATACGGCAGTGTTAATTCAGACATTCCTTCGGCATAAGAAGCCAATTCATAAATTGGATAGACAAAAACAATCCCATTTGCGCCGTAGTAGAAATTATCACTTAATTGCAGTTTTTCACGACTGATATTGTGCTCTTGAAGCCAATTTGTATTTGCATCAAAAAGTGCATCAACTAATTGTTTTTCAACATCAGGCTGAATGAGCTCAGCAACAGTAATATGTTTTTTATTTAATAAATCAAAAGTCACGAACTCTTGATGTGACATGCCATGTGCTGCGCCAACAGAATACGAATAAGTCTGTAATGCAAAAGTTGCAAGATTATAATTTTGCCCTAAATAGCGAACATAAATTGCACTTTGACTCGAACGCGGCTCACCTTCAGGTACCTCTACAGGTTTATCAGCCAAGTTTGCAAAAGCATTCGGATCTGCTTTCTTTATTCGATTAGTGAAGTAATCATTAATCCACTTTTGATTGGTTTGTACTGTTTGAAAGTCATACTCAGTACAACCATCTTCTAAACAAACTTTTGATTTTGGCAATTTTACTGGGATTACTTTTGCCTGAATTACAGGAACACCAGCCTCTTTAGTTTCTTTAACTTTTGCAGTCGAAGCAGCCTGCTCTTCTTTGGCTGTCGACTTTGGTTGGCAACCACTCACAATTGCCATTGCAGCCATTAATGGAAGAATACAAATAATTTTTTTATCGTAAAGTCGCATAATAATCCCCATGAATTTACCTCTATCACTATACAAAGCGTCCGATCGAGGTGGGGTTAAAAAATGTATCTATCTCTCTTATATAAAAAAAGCTACCGTGAAAGGTAGCTTTTTTTGAAGAGGCTTTAATTATTGATCAATAATATCTGTGCCTTTTGGTGGCGTAAAGTTAAAGACAGATGCTGGAATTGAAGCATTTACTTTCACGTTCTTAAAGCGCACATAAGTAGTCTGACCTAATGAGTCTTGTAACACCATAAGCGTAGGCGCTTTATTTGCTCCAAAACTAATTGTTAAGCTTTGGAAAGCGCCATCTTCTTTTTTAGGGAATAATGTGAAATAAAGTTTTGATTTATCGGGTTGCGTTACACGGTAAGATTTCATGATTTGATTAGTATTACCAGAGAGTAATAACGCTGGTGTATCTGCAACCTGATCATCTAAGCTTTGGCGAACCGCTTGTTGTAAATCTGGATCATAGATCCAAACTGTTTTCCCACTTGTTACAATCGTTTGTTTAGCAGGACTTACTGTTTCCCAATAAAATTTCCCTGGACGTTCAACTTTCATTGAGCCTTTGAATGTCTGGTTCATATGCTGTGCACTTAAACTCTTTTTCTGTGCCACAGTTTTTGTATTGGCTTTAGTTGTTTGTTCAAAATCGGCAGTCAAACGCTGTAAACCTGATAACTGATTAACCAGGTTCCCAATTGCCTGTTGCTCCGGTGCTGCTACAGGCGCAGCAAACACTGTAGTACTCATTACAGGAGCAAGCACTGACGCGCTGAGTGTAATAGCACACATAGTTTTACGAAGCATATTCATGTCATCACCTTTTTAGTTGCTGTAAGACAACTTGCCATCTTCCAAAGTTATGAAACTTAGCAAGCTCTTAATTCAAGACTCATATTAACCGACAAACTCTGTGCTAATCATTGAGAAAATAAGATATTTTGTTATGTTATTCATGTTGTTTGTAGAATTTCATTCATCATGATGAAGATACACCAGATTAAATTCCATAAAAAAAGCCCACAAAATGTGGGCTTTTTTTGAAGCTAAAACTTATACAGTTTCAACTTTTACGTAGCGACGGCCAAATTGACCTTTCACTTCGAATTTTACTACGCCGTCAGCAGTAGCAAATAAAGTATGGTCACGGCCCATACCAACATTTGCACCAGCGTGGAACTCAGTACCACGTTGACGAACGATGATGTTACCAGCAGTTACAGCTTGACCGCCGTAAACTTTAACACCTAACATTTTTGGGTTTGAATCACGACCGTTCTTCGTCGATCCACCGGCTTTTTTAGTTGCCATGTCTCTTACTCCTCGTGATTAGCCTGAAATACCAGTAATTTTCAACTCAGTGAACCATTGACGGTGACCTTGTTGTTTACGGTAGTGTTTACGACGACGCATTTTGATAATGCGGATTTTGTCGTGACGACCATGGCCAACCACTTCTGCAGTTACTTTAGCGCCAGCTACAACTGGAGCACCGATTTGAATGCTGTCACCGTTTACAACCATTAATACATCATCAAATGTAATAGTCGCGCCAGATTCAGCTTTCAATAATTCAACTTTAAGGGTTTCACCCTCAACTACACGGTGCTGTTTACCACCGCTTTGGATTACTGCGTACATAATGTACTCCAATTAGCCCGTGTCGTCGTGCCGATAAGGGATATATCGATCTTAAAACGCTCGCCACTGGGGTTATATAAGGCGACAGATTTTAAGTGAAATTTGATCAAACGACAAGTATTTTCTATTTATCAGTGGCTCCTATTCCCCTCTTTTTACAAAATCAACAGACAGCTTCGATTGGAATTTAGCAGTTTTCATTGATTCTGAATGAAAATTAAAATACAGTTCCAGACACAAATTGCGACAAGAACAAGTTGTATTAATGCTGATGTCATTAAATTTATTGTTTTGCCGGAAATATCATGTTTTGCTTAAATAAAGAACAAAGAACGCATAAAGACAATAGAAATGATTAATATCAGCCACTTGTTTACCTGTGCAACACACCTTTAATTGTTACACTAACGCCACTTATCTACCAATACGGGGTTTTTCTTCATATGGTCATCGATTTCAAGCAAGACATTCTTGCGCCTGTTGCCTCAGACTTTGCTGCGATGGATCACTTGATTAATGAAGGAATTAGCTCAAAAGTCGGTTTAGTCATGTCTGTCAGCAAACATGTGGTTGAAGCTGGCGGAAAGCGTATGCGCCCGATTATGTGTTTACTGGCGGCTCGCGCTTGTGGTTTAGACAACATGCAAAATGCTCAACGTCTGGCTGCAATCATTGAAATGTTGCATACCGCGACATTAGTCCATGATGATGTGGTAGATGAATCTGGGCTTCGTCGTGGTCGACCTACAGCAAATGCGACATGGAATAATCAAACAGCCGTTTTAGTCGGTGACTTCCTTATTGCTCGCGCTTTTGACCTATTGGTTGATTTAAACAACATGACTTTATTGAAAGACTTTTCAACAGGTACATGTGAAATTGCTGAAGGTGAAGTATTACAACTTCAATCACAGCATCAACCCGATACAACCGAAGAAACATATTTAAAAATTATTCACGGTAAAACATCTCGCCTGTTTGAGTTGGCTACAGAAGGTGCCGCTATTCTGGCTGGGCAAGAGGCGTATCGTGAACCATTAAGATTGTTTGCTGGTCATTTTGGTAATGCATTCCAAATTATTGATGATATTTTAGACTACACTTCAGATGCTGAAACATTAGGTAAAAATATTGGTGATGATTTAATGGAAGGTAAGCCAACTTTACCGTTAATTTCTGCATTAGCACACTCAACAGGTGAAGAGCATGTGATTATTCGTCGCAGCATTGCAACTGGTGGAGTGGACCAATTATCTCAGGTCATAGAAATTGTACAGAAGTCTGGTGCTTTAGATTATTGTCACCAACGTGCCCAAGAAGAAACAGAAGCAGCACTGCAAGCTTTATCAAACCTACCTGATACACCGTATCGTCAGGCTTTGATTAACTTAACTCAGCTTGCGTTACATCGAATACAATAGATATTATTTTGCCTATGCATATAAATTTTTCAGATCTTTTTTTAAAAATACAGAAACAGCTTGAGGATTCTCAAGCTGTCATTGACGAAAATCTACTTATTGAGTTAGTCAATGCTATTCGTCCATCCGATCCTCAAAATACGGATGAGACAAAGCAAAAAATACAGGCTTTCATTGAAAGCCTATTACGCACACCTACAGCACCCTTCCTGCTACAAACTTTTTTATTACGTCTAATTAATCGCTATAAACAAGTCAGCTTATATGCTGATAGCGGAATTTTGTCTTTAGATGGTTTCTGGAACCAGCTAGGACAAAGACTCGGAGCACATTTTTTACCGTTAATCGAAGATGCAAGCCAACTCAAAATATTAATTGGTAGAATTTTCTATTTAGAAAGTGACAAAATTTGGCTCAATAATATTGATGAGGAAGATTGGGCAAATCTATTTGGTCTTATTGGACAAAGCCAAAGTAATGTAGATGAAAAGCTTGTCATTCAAAGTGAAATGATTAAAGCGATTACCGTTTTATCTTATCGAATTAGTGGAATTGGTCTTTACCCCGAATTTATTAATGCTCAACCGGAATTAACTGAATATGAATCACCATTTTTAGTTCAAAACCGTGAAATTGTTGAGTTTATCGAGAAGTACAAAAAACAAGAACTTTTTGAACATGAAATTGCGGTGACTTCCCCTCCGGATGCATCACAAGCATTTGTTATGTTGGAACAGTGTCGGGATGTGGTTTTAAAAATTCGCCGTGCTACCAAAAGAATTGGGGTCAGCTTAAGTTTGACTTACTTATTGTCATTACTTGAGCAGTGCCTCGATCGAATTGAATTACTGCTTTATTTGGTTGTAGATAACACTAAAGGAAAATATGTCTCTTTAGGACATCTGATTTCCGATTTAACCAAGGCGCACTATAGTGAAAAAAGTGTTCGCTCTTTATTAAGTACAACAAGTGAACTTATTGCTTTTCAAGTAACTGAAAATGCCAGCCGAACAGGTGAACATTATGTAAGTACTGATACCAAAGGCTTTTGGGGCATGTATAAAGCTGCTGCTGGAGCGGGTGTCATTATTGCCTGTATGGCATCTTTAAAAATTCTTGCAGCAAGAATGACAATGGCTCCGCTAATGCAGGCCTTTACTTTCAGTATGAATTATTCTCTAGGATTCATTCTGATTCATGTACTGCATTTCACAGTTGCAACCAAACAACCTGCAATGACAGCTGCGGCCCTCGCAGCCACTGTGCAACAGCGTAAAGGCTCTAAAACAGCTCAAATTGCAGAGTTAGCAGCCCTGATTATTAATATTATTCGAACACAATTCATTGCTATTTTAGGCAATATTTCAATTGCGATTCCTACTGCTGCACTCATTACATTTGCTTGGCAGTTCTATCTTGATGAGCCCTTGTTAACTCATACTAAAGCAACGTATTTGTTGCACAGCTTAAACCCCTTCACTTCATTAGCAGTTCCACATGCAGCGATTGCCGGAGTGTGTTTGTTTTTGTCGGGTCTCATTGCTGGATACTTCGATAACCTAGCTGTTTACCGAAAAGTCGGTCCACGCCTAAGAGCACATCGTCGCTTAGCAAACTGGTTTGGGCAAGATCGCCTTAACCGTTTTGCTGAGTATATTGAACGTAACTTAGGAGCATTAGCAGGTAACTTCTTATTCGGGATTATGTTAGGAAGTATGGGTACCATAGGGTTTATTTTAGGTTTACCTTTAGATATCCGTCATATTGCCTTTGCTTCGGCTAACTTTATTCAAGGTTTAATGACCATTAACGGCAGTCCAGACATCGGACTGATTATCGTGTCCTTTCTAGGTGTGTTATGTATTGGTCTCACTAACTTATTCGTTAGTTTCACCTTAACGATTATTGTGGCTCTACGTGCACGTCGTGTTCGCTTCGAACAATGGAAACCTTTAGCCAAACTCGTTATGACCCATTTTCTGACTCGCCCAAGCGATTTTTTCTGGCCCCCAAAACAGCCGCTAGAACTTGAAGAAAATACGACTACAAATAATGGAAAAAAGATAGAACATTAAAAATTTTGCTTTGTACACAAAATGTGAATTCCGTCAATTTTGTTGTGATTGTTTTTCCAAATGTTAAAAATTTTTCAAAATGAATTTACGATGATCTATCAGGCTTGAAAAAAAGTGTACTGGCAAGTACACTTTTAACGGCTTTCAGTAGTGGACACTGCTTGAATAAGCAAAGGTATTTATATGCCCTATTTGTTGCTTTTTATTGGTTGTATTTTTTTAGGATTAGGTGTTCTTGGTTTGTTTGTACCAAGACTTCAGTCTTTGGATCTTCTCAGCGTTCAAATATTGAGTGAATATCGTTCAGATTATCTTAACTCTATTACGATCTTCCTAGCACGGATAGGTGGTATGCCTTTTGTACTTTTTTTATCCTTTCTGGTGTGTATATATCAGGCATGGTATAAAAAATATATTACTGTTATTTTCATTAGCGTGGGAGTTCTTGGCAGTATCACCATGGGTTGGCTGCTCAAGTGGTGTGTTGATCGCCCAAGACCCCCACAGGTATATCATATTGTCGAAAGTTACGGTGCATCGTTCCCAAGTGCACACAGTGTTTATGCATCAACACTGGCTTGTCTGGCAATGATAATGTTATGCCATAAGCCCAACATTAACTCTCCTTATATCATTTTGATTTCTTGCCTTTGGTTTATCTGCATGGGGCTTTCAAGAATATATGCTGGAGTTCATTTTCCAACAGATGTACTCGCCGGTTGGGGCATAGGTTTTATTTGGATTGCACTGCTTTGGCTCTGGTTATTACAAACACAAAGTAGGTTAAGTAAAAAACAAATATATTTTTAGATTTTATCTAACGAGGTGGAACAATGATGTCGGCTAAGCTTTGGGCTCCTGCCCTTACTGCTTGCGCATTAGCAACAAGTATCGCACTTGTTGGTTGTGGCAAAGGCTCCGATGAGAAACAGCAAGCTGCTGCTGCTCAGAAAATGCCGCCTGCTGAGGTAGGTGTTATTGTTGCTCAACCACAAAGTGTTGAACAAAGCGTTGAGCTTTCTGGCCGTACTTCAGCATATCAAATTTCTGAAGTTCGTCCTCAAACAAGTGGTGTAATTTTAAAACGCTTGTTTGCTGAAGGAAGTTATGTGCGTGAAGGTCAGGCTCTTTATGAACTGGACTCTCGAACAAACCGTGCAACGCTTGAAAATGCAAAAGCATCTCTTTTACAACAACAGGCAAATCTAGCTTCACTACGTACCAAGCTAAACCGTTATAAGCAACTTGTTTCGAGTAATGCTGTATCTAAACAAGAATATGACGACTTACTTGGTCAGGTTAATGTTGCTGAAGCACAAGTTTCTGCTGCGAAAGCTCAAGTAACGAATGCAAATGTAGATCTTGGTTATTCTACAATTCGCTCACCAATTTCTGGTCAGTCTGGACGTTCTTCTGTAACAGCTGGTGCTTTAGTTACGGCAAACCAAACTGATCCTTTAGTGACGATTCAACAGTTAGATCCAATCTATGTTGATATTAACCAGTCTAGTGCCGAGTTATTACGTTTACGCCAACAACTCAGCAAAGGCAGTTTAAACAACAGTAACAACACGAAAGTGAAGTTGAAGCTTGAAGATGGTTCGACTTATCCAATCGAAGGACAACTTGCTTTCTCTGATGCTTCTGTAAATCAGGATACAGGAACGATTACTTTACGTGCCGTATTCTCGAACCCGAACCATCTGTTACTTCCGGGTATGTATACAACTGCGCAGATTGTTCAAGGTGTAGTTCCAAATGCTTATCTGATTCCTCAAGCCGCAATTACGCGTTTACCGACAGGTCAAGCTGTAGCAATGCTTGTTAATGCTAAAGGCGCTGTTGAGAGTCGTCCTGTTGAAACCTCTGGTGTTCAAGGACAAAACTGGATTGTGACTAATGGTCTCAAAGCTGGTGAAAAAGTGATTGTTGATGGTGTTGCCAAAGTTAAAGAAGGGCAAGAAGTGTCAGCAAAACCTTACCAAGCTCAACCAGCGAATCCTCAAGGTGCAGCTCCAAATGCTACAAAACCGGCTCAATCAGGTAAACCTCAAGCAGAACAAAAAGCATCTAATGCATAAGGGGTAGATTGAATGGCACAATTTTTTATTCATCGCCCCATTTTCGCGTGGGTGATTGCATTAGTCATTATGTTGGCGGGTATTCTCACGCTAACTAAAATGCCTATTGCACAGTATCCGACGATTGCACCACCGACAGTTACAATTGCTGCAACTTATCCTGGTGCATCGGCTGAGACTGTTGAAAATACTGTAACCCAGATCATTGAACAACAAATGAATGGTCTAGATGGTTTACGTTATATTTCATCTAACAGTGCAGGTAACGGTCAAGCTTCTATTCAATTAAACTTTGAACAAGGTATTGATCCGGATATTGCACAGGTTCAGGTTCAAAACAAACTGCAATCTGCAACTGCGCTTTTACCTGAAGACGTTCAACGCCAAGGTGTGACGGTTACTAAATCTGGTGCAAGCTTCTTGCAAGTTATTGCATTCTATTCACCAGACAATACCCTGTCAGACTCAGACATTAAAGATTACGTAAACTCGTCAATTAAAGAACCACTTAGCCGTGTTGCTGGTGTTGGTGAGGTACAAGTCTTTGGTGGTTCATACGCAATGCGTATCTGGCTCGACCCTGCAAAACTTACCAACTATCAGTTAACACCAAGTGATATTGCGACTGCTTTACAAGCGCAAAACTCACAAGTTGCTGTAGGTCAGTTAGGTGGTGCACCAGCGGTTCAAGGTCAAGTGCTTAACGCAACAGTAAATGCGCAAAGCTTGTTACAAACACCTGAACAATTTAAAAATATTTTCTTAAAGAACACAGCATCAGGTGCTGAAGTTCGTTTAAAAGATGTTGCTCGTGTAGAGTTAGGTTCTGATAACTACCAATTCGATTCGAAGTTTAATGGTAAACCTGCTGGTGGTCTTGCAATTAAAATTGCAACTGGTGCTAACGCACTTGACACCGCTGACGCTGTTGAACACCGTTTAGCTGAATTGCGTAAGAACTATCCAACAGGCCTTGCAGATAAACTGGCTTATGACACGACTCCATTTATCCGTCTTTCAATTGAAAGTGTTGTACACACATTAATTGAAGCGGTAATTTTAGTGTTCATTGTTATGTTCTTGTTCTTGCAGAACTGGCGTGCAACGATTATTCCAACACTTGCTGTACCTGTTGTTGTATTAGGTACATTTGCTGTTATTAATATCTTTGGTTTCTCAATTAACACCTTAACCATGTTCGCTATGGTATTGGCAATTGGTCTTCTGGTCGATGACGCCATTGTTGTAGTAGAAAACGTTGAGCGTGTGATGAGTGAAGAGCATACCGATCCGGTCACGGCGACTTCACGATCAATGCAACAGATTTCTGGTGCGTTAATTGGTATCACAAGCGTATTGACAGCGGTATTCGTACCAATGGCATTCTTTGGTGGTACAACAGGTGTAATTTACCGTCAATTCTCGATTACCCTTGTAACAGCAATGGTTCTATCGTTAATTGTAGCGTTAACTTTCACCCCTGCACTTTGTGCAACCATTTTAAAACAGCATGATCCTAACAAAGAACCAAGCAATAATATTTTTGCTCGTTTCTTCAGAGGATTTAACAACGGTTTTGACCGCATGTCGCATAGCTACCAAAATGGTGTTAGCCGCATGCTTAAAGGCAAAATCTTCTCTGGCGTACTTTACGCTGTAGTGATTGGCCTACTCGTGTTCTTGTTCCAAAAACTCCCATCTTCATTCTTACCAGAAGAAGATCAGGGTGTGGTCATGACACTTGTTCAGTTACCACCAAACGCAACGCTTGACCGTACAGGTAAAGTGATTGACACCATGACAAACTTCTTCATGAATGAAAAAGATACTGTGGAATCTATTTTCACCGTTTCGGGCTTCTCATTCACGGGTGTTGGTCAAAATGCTGGTATTGGGTTCGTTAAATTGAAAGACTGGAGTGAACGTACTTCACCAGAGTCTCAAATCGGTGCGTTAATTCAGCGTGGTATGGCATTAAATATGATCGTCAAAGACGCATCTTACATTATGCCATTACAGCTTCCTGCAATGCCTGAACTTGGTGTAACAGCTGGATTTAACTTGCAACTTAAAGATTCAAGTGGTCAAGGCCATGAGAAACTTATTGCAGCACGTAATACGATCTTAGGTTTGGCTTCACAAGATAAACGTCTTGTAGGGGTACGTCCTAATGGTCAAGAAGATACACCTCAGTATCAAATTGATGTAGATCAGGCTCAAGCTGGTGCTATGGGCGTTAGCATTGCTGACATTAACAACACTATGCGTATTGCATGGGGTGGCTCATACATTAACGACTTCGTTGACCGTGGTCGTGTGAAAAAAGTTTATGTTCAAGGTGATTCGGATAGCCGTATGATGCCTGAAGACTTAAACAAGTGGTATGTACGTAATAGCAAAGGCGAAATGGTACCGTTCTCTGCATTTGCTACAGGCAAATGGACATATGGTTCTCCTCGTCTTGAACGTTATAACGGCGTATCATCGGTTAACATTCAAGGTACACCTGCACCTGGCGTGAGCTCTGGTGACTCTATGAAAGCCATGGAAGAAATTATTGCTAAGTTACCATCTATGGGCTTACAAGGTTTCGACTATGAATGGACAGGTTTATCACTTGAAGAACGTGAGTCTGGTGCTCAAGCTCCATTCTTATATGCACTTTCATTGTTAATCGTTTTCCTTTGCTTAGCTGCATTATATGAAAGCTGGTCTATTCCGTTCTCGGTTTTACTTGTAGTACCACTTGGTATTATTGGTGCAATCGTATTGACTTACTTGGGTATGATTATTAAAGGAGATCCAAATCTCTCAAATAACATTTACTTCCAAGTAGCAATGATCGCGGTCATTGGTCTTTCTGCAAAAAATGCGATCTTGATTGTTGAGTTCGCAAAAGAGTTGCAGGAAAAAGGTGAAGACCTACTTGAGGCAACTTTACATGCTTCAAAAATGCGTTTACGTCCAATTATCATGACTACCCTTGCCTTCGGTTTCGGTGTACTTCCACTTGCCCTTTCAACAGGTGCTGGTGCAGGAAGTCAGCACTCAGTCGGTTTCGGTGTACTCGGTGGCGTACTCAGTGCAACGTTCTTAGGTATCTTCTTTATCCCTGTATTCTATGTATGGATTCGTAGTATCTTTAAGTACAAACCAAAAACCATAAACACTCAGGAGCATAAATCGTGATGCAAAAAGTATGGTCTATTTCAGGTCGTAGCATTGCGGTATCTGCACTTGCGCTTGCTTTGTCAGCTTGTCAAAGCATGCGCGGCCCAGAACCAGTCGTGAAAACCGATATTCCAGAAAGCTATGCATATAACAGCGCTTCTGGTACGTCTATTGCTGAACAGGGTTACAAACAGTTCTTTGCTGACTCTCGTTTGCTCGGAGTGATTGATTTGGCGCTTGCCAACAACCGCGACTTACGTACAGCAACGCTCAATATTGAACGTGCCCAACAGCAATATCGAATTACGCAAAACAACCAGCTTCCAACAATCGGAGCAAGTGGTAGTGCAATTCGTCAGGTTTCTCAAAGCCGTGATCCGAATAACCCCTACTCTACTTACCAAGTAGGTTTGGGTGTAACTGCCTATGAACTCGATTTTTGGGGCCGTGTACGTAGCTTAAAAGATGCTGCACTAGATAGTTATCTTTCAACACAAAGTGCACGTGATTCGACTCAAATCAGTCTGATCAGCCAAGTTGCTCAAGCATGGTTAAACTATTCTTTCGCAACAGCGAATTTAAGACTTGCAGAGCAAACGCTTAAAGCACAACAAGACTCTTACAATCTCAACAAAAAACGTTTTGATGTGGGCATCGACAGTGAAGTTCCACTACGTCAGGCACAGATTTCTGTAGAAACTGCGCGTAATGATGTAGCGAACTACAAAACACAGATTGCTCAAGCACAAAACTTGTTGAACTTGTTAGTGGGCCAATCAGTTCCACAAAACTTGTTGCCAAACCAACCTGTAAAACGTATTACTCAACAAAATGTATATACAGCTGGTTTACCGAGTGACTTGCTTAACAACCGTCCAGATGTAAAAGCTGCTGAATATAACTTAAGCGCTGCTGGTGCGAATATTGGTGCTGCAAAAGCACGTTTATTCCCAACCATTAGCTTAACGGGTTCTGCAGGTTATGCATCAACTGACTTAAGTGATCTATTTAAGTCTGGTGGTTTTGTTTGGTCAATTGGTCCAAGCTTAGACTTACCAATCTTTGACTGGGGTACACGTAAAGCCAATGTGAAAATTTCTGAAACCGATCAGAAAATTGCATTGTCTGATTATGAAAAATCAGTTCAGTCTGCGTTCCGCGAAGTTAATGATGCGCTTGCAACTCGTGCCAATATTGGTGAGCGTTTAACAGCTCAACAACGTCTAGTAGAAGCGACTAATCGCAACTACACACTGTCAAATGCCCGCTTCCGTGCTGGTATTGACAGTTACTTGACAGTTCTTGATGCACAGCGTTCATCTTATTCAGCAGAACAAGGTTTATTGTTGCTTCAACAAGCTAACTTAAACAACCAAATCGAGTTATACAAAACTCTAGGTGGTGGTTTAAAAGCAAATACTTCAGATACAGTGGTTAATCAACCATCAAGTGCTGAACTTAAAAAGCAATAAGTTTTAAATAACTTAATTTATAAAAGCTCACTTCGGTGGGCTTTTTTATTGCATCTGATGTGAATATTTTTTATCTTGAAACTTTAAGAATTTAGATTGATAAAAAACAATGTTACTGAGTAATTTAGAAAGTGTTCCGGGCCACCAGATTGTAAAGCAACTTGATGTTGTTTATGGAAGTACAGTCCGTAGTAAGCATGTTGGCCGTGATTTGATGGCAAGTTTAAAAAATATTGTAGGTGGTGAACTTACAGGTTATACCGAATTATTAGAAGAATCCCGCCAAGAAGCGATGGATCGCATGATTGCCAAAGCTCAGCAACTTGGTGCGAATGCAATTGTTGGTATTCGTTTTTCAACTTCAAATATTGCCCAAGGTGCTTCTGAATTATTCGTATATGGCACGGCTGTGGTTGTTCAACCTCAAGCACCCCATATACCAGATCCATTTAGTGCATAGGTAGAAAATGGACAATCTTATTTTTCAGCTTGTTATTTTTCTGATTCTTTTCAGTATTGGTTGGGGTTTTGGCCGCCATATTGAACAAAAACATTTGAAAGAACTTCTAGAAAAAGAACAGCAATTCGCCCATATCAGAATTGATACCAATCGTTTTGCAACGAGTGATCAACTAGGTCATTTGATTAGTAGTAATGTCGTGATTTCTCATGACTACTTTAAATACGTATTGGCATCCATTAAGAATGTTTTGGGCGGAAGACTTACCAGTTATGAAAGTGTAGTTGAGCGTGCTCGCCGTGAAGCCATTGTTCGCTTAAAACAACAAGCCCATACCGCAGGAGCTAACCATATTATGGGAGTTCGGCTGAGTACAACCGAACTTGGTATGCAGGGAGGAATGGTCGAAGTATTTGCATACGGTACAGCAGTAAAAGATTAGCACTGCCCCATAGCAGAAAAATGAATACGCGGATTGCCAATATTTTTAGTTAAGTGTTGGCAAATTCCGGTAATTTTCCAACTCTCTTGTTGTTTTGCCAAAGTAAAATAATAACGGCCAAACGAATGAAAATAATCATTTTCCGAAAAACGATAAATTTGATAATTACATTCTACCCATGCTCGGTCTTGTTCAATCTGAATAAGAGGATTACTTAAATTGTGCTGTAGGCGTAAATGCGATAAAGCTTGTTGCCGAGAACCTTTATATTCATGACAAGACACGACACATAAAGGCTCTCCCCTAAACTGGAAATAGTCCACCTCAAGTTGATCTGCCAATAACTCATCAAAAGCGTCCCAATTTTTCTGGTCAAAGACCAATTGAAAACGCGTAATGACGTCTAAAATACGGTGATAATCTTGATCCATGGTGAACCTTCTATGCGGGTTTTTCCATCAATTTAGCACGGCGAAATCACTTTTTTATTTTACTTTTGTTTTCCGAATCATTTTATAAAGAAGTTTTGGTGACATTCGAGAAACCATCACACCCAGTTTTTCTTTTGCTCCACCAACAACAATATATTCTTGACCCTGCATTAATGCTTTTACGGATTGCTCTGCAAATACATCTGCCTCTAAACCATTCTCGATAGCCTCATCTTGATGACCTTGAGGTTGCCCAGCACCATTTAGCGCATTGAACGAAACGTTAGTTTTTACGAAGCCTGGGAAAATAACTGAAACTTCAACACCTTGATCGGAGACTTCAGCACGTAAACTATTTGCCCACATGTGAATTGCCGCCTTAGCAGCAGAGTAGCTTGCACGGTACTGAGTCCCTAATAAACCCGCTACACTCGACACAAATACAACTCGACCAGACTTTTGTTTTAGCATGGTCGGCAGCACAGTTTTGGTTAATGCCACTTGAGAGAAATAGTCAACTTCCATAATGGCCCGTTCGGTTGCCATTGTCGTATCTTTAATTAAAGCACGTTGGCTTAAACCTGCATTATTGATGAGCCAGTCAATTCGCCCTTTCGCTTTTAAAATCTGCTTATAAGCTTCGTTTACTTGTTTTTCATCAGTAATATCAGCAACCACCGACAAATGACGGTCAGCGTTTAACAAGCCAACCCGAACTTCTTCTAATTCTTCAAAACGACGCGAGGTCAAAATCACTTCGGCCCCTTGCAAAGCCAACTCACCGGCTAAGGCCTTACCCAGACCAGAAGATGCTCCCGTAACCCATACCACTTTATTTTGCAAAGTATCAAGTTTGGCCATGCTTTATGTTCCTATTATCTTTTTAAATTATGCTGCTTGATGCATGAAGGCCAAAAAGTGGTTGATATAATGAGTTGCTGTGGTCTGATCGACCTGTGTACCTAACTTTTCCAAACGTTTATAGCCCAAATGCGTCGTCATGTTGATTACTCCGTTAAGAGTTTTATCGACAACTAAATTAAATTTTAAACGCTTTTTAGGCTCACGTACTAGGCTTGTTACGCCTAAATCTACAATTTGTATTAAGGTTTCAAAAGCTGCCGCGATACTTTGCATATTACCATCACGAATTTGCTGCGTAAGGTTTTGAGCTTGTTGTACGAGTTGCAGGGTAACTGGATAGGTAATATAAACTTGTTGCCCCTGTTCTTTCATCAGAGACGTCATGTAATCGACTAAAGGCAAAAGACGCTCATTTCCAAAAAATGAAACTGACCACGGCATGTATTTTCGAAAAGTCTCTAAAACTTGCTGAATCACTTTTTCAGACTCAGCTTGTTGTTTTGGAGACATGGTTGCACTTCCTGACTGTAAAAGCACAGAAAAAACCTGCTCAATAATTTCACAAGAAAGATCAGAGAGTACGTCGCCTAAAGGTTTTGCCTGACTTTGACTTACCCCATCATGCAGTTTCTGTCGAATGGTCTCAAATTGGGTATAAGTTGAATCGGAAATTTTCAGAAAAACTTCATAACTCATGAGCAACATCCTTTTTCAATTCGTTTGTAATTTTTGTGCCGTGTGTCTACACGATTTAATTGTGATCCATCTTTCATAAATCTACCGTTTTTTGAAAAAAATACAAAACCGTTTATCTGTTTTCAGCACATTAATTTCGAGGCATTTTTTTGCTACAATAGGTGCAATTTTTTATGCATATTCGATCTAAGCTACTATGACTGACGCTCAAACCGCTCAAAATATTGCGACCACATACGATCCAACCGAGATCGAAAAGAAGTGGTACCAAACGTGGGAAGAACAAGGTTACTTCAAACCTTCTGGTCACGGTGAATCATTCTGTATCATGATTCCACCACCAAACGTCACTGGTAGTTTGCACATGGGCCATGGCTTTAACAATGCCATTATGGATGCCCTCACCCGTTATAACCGTATGATGGGTAAAAACACTTTGTGGCAACCGGGTACTGACCATGCTGGTATTGCAACGCAAATGGTTGTTGAGCGTCAACTTGGCTTACAAGGTGTGACTCGTCATGACTTGGGTCGTGATAAGTTCATCGAAAAAGTTTGGGAATGGAAAGAACAATCTGGCGGCACAATTACGAAACAAATTCGTCGCTTAGGTTCATCTGTAGACTGGTCACGTGAACGCTTCACGATGGACGAAGGTTTATCAAACGCAGTTAAAGAAGTATTCGTTCGTTTGCACGAAGACGGTTTAATTTACCGCGGTAAGCGCCTAGTAAACTGGGACCCTAAACTTCAAACAGCACTTTCTGACCTTGAAGTTGAAAGCAAAGAAGAAAAAGGCTCACTTTGGCACTTTAAATATTTCTTTGAAGACAAATCAGTTAAAACCCAAGACGGCAAAGACTATTTAGTCGTTGCAACAACTCGTCCTGAAACTTTACTCGGTGATACTGCTGTTGCCGTTCATCCAGAAGATGAGCGTTATGCACACCTTGTTGGCAAAAACATTGTATTGCCAATTACTGGTCGTTTAATTCCAATCGTTGCTGACGACTACGTTGAGAAAGACTTCGGTACTGGCTGTGTAAAAATTACTCCTGCTCATGACTTCAATGACTATGATCTAGGTAAACGCAATAGCTTGCCAATCATTAATATCTTCAATAAAAACGCCGAAGTTTTAGGTGAGTTTGAATATATTGCAAAAGCTGGCGAACAAATTTCTAAAACTATTACTGCACCTGCGGAATATGCTGGTTTAGAGCGTTTTGAAGCACGTAAAAAATTAGTTGCTCAAGCTGAAGCTGAAGGCTGGTTAGATCAAATCCAACCGTATGATTTGAAAGCTCCACGTGGCGACCGTTCAGGCGTAATCATTGAGCCATTACTTACTGACCAATGGTACGTAAAAATTGCCCCGCTTGCTGAGCCTGCAATTGAAGCAGTTCAAGATGGTCGCATTAAGTTTGTTCCAGAACAGTACAGCAACATGTACATGGCGTGGATGCGTGACATTCAAGACTGGTGTATTTCACGTCAGCTTTGGTGGGGTCACCGTATTCCAGCTTGGTACGATGCGAATGGCAACATCTATGTTGGCCGTAACGAAGAAGAAATACGTGCGAAAAATAACATCGCTGCTGACGTTGAACTTAAACAAGATGAAGACGTTCTTGATACATGGTTCTCTTCTGCACTTTGGACATTCTCAACTTTAGGTTGGACTGGCGACGCACAAAAAGATGCAGCAAATGATTTCCTTAAAACCTTCCACCCAACAGATGTGTTGGTGACTGGTTTTGACATCATTTTCTTCTGGGTTGCCCGCATGATCATGATGACCCTGCACTTCATGAAAAATGAAGATGGTTCATCTCAAGTTCCATTTAAGACTGTTTACGTTCACGGCTTGGTGCGTGATGGTGAAGGTCAAAAAATGTCGAAGTCTAAAGGTAACGTACTTGACCCATTAGACTTGATTGACGGTATTGATTTAGAAAGCTTAGTTGCGAAACGTACAACTGGCCTAATGAACCCGAAAGATGCTGCGAAGATTGAAAAATCAACGCGTAAAGAGTTCCCAGAAGGCATTAATGCTTATGGTACTGACGCAGTTCGTTTCACATTCTGTGCGCTTGCAAACACTGGTCGTGACATTAAGTTCGACTTAAAACGTGTTGAAGGCTACCGTAATTTCTGTAACAAAATCTGGAACGCAACTCGTTTCGTTCTGATGAATGTTGAAGGTCAAACTGTTGGTCAAGAGGCTCGTCCTGATCTTTGGGAACTTCCAGAACAATGGATTATGAGCCGTCTGCAAAAAGCTGAAGCTGCTGTACATCAAGCGTTTGCAACGTATCGTTTAGACCTTGCTGCTCAAGCGATTTACGACTTTATCTGGAATGAATACTGTGACTGGTACGTTGAGTTAACTAAACCAGTTCTTAACGATGCAGAAGTTTCAGAAGAGCGTAAAGCTGAAGTACGCCGTGTATTGCTTGCAGTGATGGAAGCATCATTACGTTTGGCTCATCCGCTTATGCCGTATTTGACAGAAGAAATCTGGCAGACTCTTGCACCAATGCTTGGTAAAGGTGGTCCAACGATTATGACTGCTCAATACCCTATTCCTGAGCAAGCAAAAATCAACGAACAAGCTGAAGCAGATATGCAATGGCTTCAAGGTTTGATTGGTGCAGTACGTAACATTCGTGGTGAGTTGGGCTTAGGTAATGCGCGCTTGTTGCCAGTATTACTTCAAAATACGTCTGACGCTGAACGTGAACAAATTATTCGTATTGAAGCGTTGTTCAAAGCATTGGCTAAAGTTGAAAGCATTGAGTTCTTGAATAAAGACCAAGAACCACCTTTGTCTTGCTCTAGCGTTGTTAGCCATGCATCGGTATTTGTACCAATGAAAGGCTTAATTGACCCTAAAGCTGAGCTTGCTCGTTTGCAAAAAGACTTGGATAAAATCCAAAAGCAACACGACCAAATTGCGGGCAAACTTGCAAATGAAGGCTTTGTTTCTAAAGCACCAGCAGCAGTTGTTGAAGGTGAAAAAGCGAAGCTTGCTGAATTTGCTGCTCAGTTAGAGAAAGTTAAAGCGAATATGGAGCAAATTGCTGCGCTTTAAGCTTTTTAGTTAAATGAACCCAGAATCTGTGCAAGCAGGTTCTGGGTTTTTCTATATTTAGCAATTACTTTTTCTGTAGAATCACCATATGAAGATTCCATGATTTTATATGACCACTCAACAAAGGAAGATTTTCATTAATTTCTTTATGAAACAATAAATTAAACTCGCATAAAAACAAATCGGCAATATCTTGATAAGTAAATCCTATAAATTTTTCAGGTTCGTTCATAACCCATTCATCTTGAGTCCCCAATAAATCAGCTACCAGAATTCCGCCTTCAGGAAGCGCATTTATAATTCGTTTAATTACACTATAAAAATAGCTTGGCTCACAAAAGAATAGACTTGATGAGGCAATAATTAAGCTTGCAGACGGGAAATTAAAGTCTTCAAAAGATTCATGATACAAAATAAATTTAGAGTCATCTTTGAATCGCTCAGCACAGACTTTTTGTGCATCAATTGAAATATCAAAAGCATGAACATTAAATCCCTTTGAGAGTAGATAAGCAGATTCATTGCCAGCGCCACAGCCGCAATCTATAGCAATTAAAGGTAAGTTAGGAAAATGACCTAAAGCCTTCTCTAAAATAGGTCTATGTTTAAGTTCTTTTGATAATTGAATAAATTTTTCATTCATAAATCCGATCTTTTAATTTTTATAATTTTCACACTATATTTTATAAAAAATCCAATCTCAATAATTTCTTATTTCATAAGCTGCCGACCATATCACGGGCAAACTTGCAAATGAAGGCTTTGTCTCTAAAGCACCAGCAGCGGTTGTTGAAGGTGAAAAAGCGAAGCTGGCTGAGTTTGCTGCTCAGTTAGAGAAAGTTAAGGCGGATATGGAGCAGATTGCTGCGCTTTAATACAGTAGTTTGATTCAAAAAATCCCCTCTTAGTGAGGGGATTTTTGTTGGAAATAATTACAATTCAGTTCAGAAAGACATATATTTTCAAGCTTTGATATAACCTATTAGGCAACCAAGTCAAATATTGATCAAAAATATAAATTCAATAAAATCTTAACCTATTAATTTAATGTCTTAAAAATATCAATCAATTTTATACACACTAAATAATAGTTTTCCATTTGCAGAGATTGCCCAATATAAGTGATCATTTTTCTGACTTTCTTCTAAAATAATGAATTTATTTTGCTGGCAAACTTGTTCAATTAAACCAATATTTTTTTCTGAACCATACACATTAAAAGAATCATGTCTTTCAAAATCATCATGATCCCTTAGCAATTCAGGTGGTTGAACATAATGAATGTTGGAGTTAAATGTTTTCCAACGTTTTTTTATAGTTGGCTTAATACATTCAACTGTTGAATAGGTAATTTTCTTCTGGCCTTGCAACTGCTTTTTAGATAAAAAATTTACTTTAGTTTTATTATCTAAGGGATAGACTACAATCCAATAACCATCGTCAGATGAATCTAGCCTTTGATAAAAAAATATTGATTTTGTCAGATTAGGAAAGATTTTATGATCATATAAAATACTATTTTTCAATCTTTTCTTATTTAAACTCTCTTCAAAAAAATTATCCGCCATACATACTAAAAAAATTATTACAATTAAAAAACTTACAATTGAAATAAAGACATAAATTACTAACATTAAAATTATACTTAAAAATTTTTTTAGCATAAAAACTCAACTTCAAAACTAGAAAAGGCCCCCATAGGCCTAATTTCTTACAGCTATATTAAATAGCCCCCAATTTTTTTAAAATCCCCCAAATCATCACTATTAATCTCACAGCACCATATTTCTGAAAGTTAATTATTTGTGTTATTAATTAATAATTTTAGAGAGTTTGTCAAAGAAACTAAAGCACTCCATGCCCTAATAGCATCTCTACCCCACTCACCTTTTTCATATGCTTTAAACGTTCCTTTTCACACTTCACCTGCTGCTTTAATTCAACACAGTCTGCATCTACAGCTTTATAAACATCACTAATGTGTACATGCTCTGCTTTTACATTCTTGGCTAACTGAAAAGAGTCTAAAATTTCAGCCATTTGACTTTCAAGCTGCTGACTTTGTGCATCCAAAGCCAGTTTATAAAACCTCAACTGCTCCGCAGATAGTTCTTTAGCGTCTAGCCCTTTATTCTGTTCAAGCTGTAACTGGAGTTTGAGTAAATAAAACAAATCTTGCTTTTCATAGGCCTGACTTGCCTGTTGAAACAATTCAGTTTTTTCTTCTTTTTTTGTTTCATCTTGCTCACGGTCTGGATGAATCATCGCAGCAATTTTTAAATAAACTGTTTTTAACGACTGCGTTGCCATCTGCTCGGCTTGTTCACGTTTCTGTTGTTGTCTTTGCTGCTTGGCTTGTTCCCGCGCTTGTTGTTGCTCAGCAGCATATTGTTCAAAGTCTTCTTCAAACTCTGAACCTTGATCAACGCTTTCTTCATATTCAGATTTTATTGACTGAGCTTTTTTATTCTTCCTTGCTGACTCTCGTGTATGTTGCTCATAAAAGGTATCGATTTCCTTCACTAACTCTAACTGCTCAGCAGATAGGATTTTGGAGCGCTTCAACATTTGTGCAAGCTGGGCAATTTTTTCATCTAGTTGTTGTATGTCTGCTTTGGAAAACTCATGGCTATGCAGCATATTCCAAAGTTGCTCTAGCTGCTGAAATAGCACTTCATGCAAATCGTTATACACAGGCATCAGTTTTTGCCGAATGTGCTGTTGAATCTCAGCTTGTGCATTTTGCCATGTGCTCAGGCTAACTTTTTGCTGTTCTATTTTATCAATCAGGCGATTCAGTTTTTTCTGCTGTGCAGATGGTTCAGACCTTTGCTGCAAGCTCACTTTAAGATCAAAGGACATACTCATCCACCTGAAAAAGAAAAAAGTGTAGCAATAATCAGATGAGGAAGGTAGCCAAGCATTCTTTAAGCCAGAATCAGCCTATTCATTTTTAGAAAATAGAATGCGATTATCTAAGTTATAACCTAAGAGATCCACCAAATCACTAATGGCAAAGTCACGGCAGCACATAAGGTTTGGAAGCTAATCACAGCTGCCATAAGCTGACTATCACCACTCAAAACTTTGGTTAAAATGTATGAAGCAGAAGCCGTCGGTAGAGCAAAGAAAATAACTAAAATTTGCGTTTGTAAGTTTGGTAAACCAAACCACATGCAGACCGCGTAAGCCAAGGCAGGCACTGCTAAAAGTCGAGCAAACGTGTCTGCCGCCAATACCACAATGTCTTTTTTAATTTGCATAAACTGCAAAGCTGCGCCAACACATAACAACCCCAATGGCAAACTCGACACTGAAAAAAGCTTAATAAACTGAGTAAAGCCTTCCCAAATCGGGATATGCAGCGCATTGACTGCTGCCCCGACCACACACGATGCAATTAAAGGATTTTTAAGGAGTGCAATCAAAACAGGTTTAATTGCCATGTGTTCTTTAGAGGTTAGAGCAAGCACCGAAATAACGTTCACAAGTGGAATGCAAAGCGCCAATAAAATTGCCAGAATTGCCATTCCTTCACTTTTAAAAAGCGAAGTCACTAAAGCCAAACCAATATAGGTATTAAAGCGAACCATACTTTGTAAGTGCACACCAAAGCGTGCAGGCGGTATGTGCCAAAACATTCGGAGTATGTATAAAAAGGCGGTCACTGCTAAAACCACAATCAACATCGCAATAATGACTGTGCTCAAACTTTTTAAGTCAATTTTTGCGGTTGATAGCGTACTAAAAAGCAAAGCAGGAAATAAAATATAGTAATTTAGCTTCTCTGCCCCAGCCCAAAACTCATCGCTAAAAAAACGATATTTTTTAAATAAGTATCCCGATGCAATTAATGCAACTAAGGGAAAAAGAGATAAAACAATGCTATTCATTTCTTTACTCGAGTTTTGTGGAGGTTTGCTGTTTGGCAATAACCTTGGCTTACTCATATATTAAAGATAATGAAAACTCATGATAAAATGAGTTTTTACTCATAACAAATACAACATGACCTTTACCCAGCTTGAAATTTTCGCACTCATTGCTGAACTAAAAAGCTTTACTGCTACAGCAGAAAAGCTGGGAATTTCACAGTCGGCAGTTTCCCATGCGCTTAAATCATTAGAACAACAATGGGGCATTAATCTGATTTCAAGATCCCAGAGTGATATTGAGCTCACCACGACAGGTCAGCAGTTATTGACCCATGTAAAAGAGTTATTGAGTATTTCCGATACCTTAGAAAAAGAAGTGGCTGCCATCCATGGTTTAAACGAAGGCACATTACGTATTGGTTCTTTTGGTGCTTCATCTTCTATTTATCTATTGCCTGAAATTTTAGAAGCCTTTCGGCAACGCTATCCTAAAATTGAAATTTATATTGATGAAGGCGAAGATAAAGAAGTTGCTCAGTGGTTATTGGAACGGCGCATAGAGGTTGGTTTTTTGATTATGCCAGATGAGCGTTTTGATACATTCCCCTTAATTGAAGACCGTTTTGTTGCCTTAATTCCCAATCAATTTCCACTCGCTCAACAACTCTATATTAATCCAGCACAACTAGAAAATTGCCCTTTTATTATGACAATGGCGGGTAGTAGATATCAGGTCGAATTAATTTTAAAAAACTTTAATGTGAAACCAGACATCAAATTTTATGTTTCACAAATTTTGAGTATCGTCAGCATGGTTCACAACCAATTAGGGGTGTCTATTGTGTCTGATATGGTCATCACCAAAGAGTTACTCTCACTTTATCCAAACGTAGTTAAACGCCCTTTTAAACCGAACCTTAAACGTTCGATTGGTCTCGCAGTCAAAAATAAAAAGCACATGAGTCCCGCTGTGAAAGCCTTTATTGAAGTTGCCCAATCGGTTTGGTCAAATCATTAAATGATTACGAATAATTTTTAGGAATTTGATAACGAACTCTTTCAGGTCAATTTATAAGCGCATTAGATGATTTATAACGTAAAAAGCGCCATAACTGCCCCATCTTAACCAAACCAACGCACCATTTATCGCCAAAAACCACTTTTGCAATTCAAATTGGTGCACTTATTGCATATTCACTTTTATGCAATTGAGTTTGTTTCGACAAACTTAGGTTTTTAGATTCCTTAAATCTATTTTGGTGCAATTTACAGACCCAGATTTGTTCCAAAATGGAATTTAGCACTTTTTTCGAGCATGCTATGCAAAATGTAGATCTATTTTTCTTATTACTTGGTGCTGTTTTGGTTCTTGCCATGCACGCAGGTTTTGCATTCTTGGAACTTGGTACGGTTCGCCATAAAAATCAGGTGAACGCACTGAGTAAAATTCTGACTGACTTTGCCCTTTCTGCAATCGCATATTTCTTTGTTGGCTACTACATTTCCTATGGTCAGCACTTCTTCCATGATGGCACAAGCCTCGCAAGTGATCATGGCTACAACCTCATGCGGTGCTTCTTTTTACTGACTTTTGCTGCGGCAATTCCAGCCATTATTTCGGGTGGTATTGCTGAACGTGCAAAAATGCGTTCACAAGCAATTGCAACACTCGCTTTAGTTGCGCTGGTCTATCCATTTTTCGAAGGTATGGTCTGGAATGGTAACTACGGTCTGCAAAAATGGTTAGAAGCAACTTTTGGTGCAGCCTTTCACGACTTTGCAGGTTCGGTCGTGGTACATGCTATGGGTGGTTGGATTGCACTTGCTGCCGTGATTTTATTGGGTGCACGTTCTGGTCGTTATAAGAAAGATGGCCGTGTAAGTGCTCATCCGCCATCTTCTATTCCATTTTTAGCGCTCGGTTCATGGATTTTAATTGTAGGTTGGTTTGGCTTTAACGTGATGAGCGCACAACGTGTTGATGCAATTTCAGGTCTGGTTGCCATTAACTCACTCATGGCTATGGTTGGCGGTACGATTACAGCCAATGCGATTGGGAAAAATGACCCTGGTTTCTTACACAACGGTCCACTTGCTGGTTTAGTCGCAATCTGTGCAGGCTCTGACATTGTTCATCCAGTCAGTGCGCTGGTTATTGGTGGCGCAGCTGGTGCAATGTTCGTGTACCTATTCACCTACACACAAAACAAGCTCAAAGTGGATGATGTGTTAGGTGTGTGGCCTTTACACGGCGTATGCGGCGCATTTGGTGGTATTGCAGTAGGTCTATTCGGTCAAAAATGGCTTGGTGGTTTAGGCAATGTATCTTTTGCTTCACAGCTCATTGGTACAGTACTTGCGATTGCTATTGCGCTCGCTGGTGGCTTTATTGTTTATGGCTTACTCAAAGCAACTATTGGCATTCGTTTATCTCAAGAAGATGAGTTTAGAGGTGCAGATTTATCTATTCATAAAATTTCTGCAAACTCTGAAGAAGGTATGTTCTAACTCAACAGCTGATAAGCAGGGTCAAAATGTCCTGCTTATCATTTTCTTAAAATTCTTTACTATCCAAATTAATTAAAACTCTTTAAATAAATAATATATATCTATGAATCATCAATGTTATTTTTTAAGTCTTAACTTTATTTCAACATTAAATTTTGTTTAGTTTAAGAACAATTTAAGTTTTATTTTATGTAATGCCTTCAACTCACACTCAAATTGATGTTGCATGGCAATGAACCAACAAAAACAATTTTTTCAACTTCAGCTTATTTTTCTTGCCCTTAGTTTTTTTATGCTTTTATTTATATTTCCAGTGGGTGGGAAAATTGATATGTATTTCATCCACCCTTGGATGGATTCAACAGGTCATTTCTTTAATCGGGACAATTGGTACCTTGTCAGGGTTAACCATGAAATCGTAAAACAGATCATTACCACCGTTTATGTGATCTTTTTATTTCTGTGGATTGCATCATTTAAAGTAGAAAAATTGAAGCTTTATCGCTGGCAATATGGCTATATGTTTTTTGTGAGTATGATTGGTAGCGGTGTAGTTGGCCTATTAAAATCGCAATCTGCTCACGCTTGCCCTTGGAACATGGTTCATCCGACTGCTTTAAGTTATGTATGGGACTTTACCGCTACGCATGGCCATTGTTTTCCAGGTGGTCATGCAAGTGCAGGCTTTATTTTAATGACAGGCTTTTTTGTTTATCGCCTTGAACAACCTAAACGTGCCTATTTTTATCTGATCGCTGGCATCATCTTAGGCTTTCTAATGGGCTGGGGACAAATGATGCGTGGCGCCCATTTCCTTAGCCACAATTTATGGACAGGCTGGGTGGTTTGGGCAGTGAATATCTTATTTTATAAAATATGTATTCACCGCTTTGAGTTTGAAAAACGAATCAAACAAGAACTTGTTTAAATCAAGTTCTTGCTTCATGAATATGTAGAGCTTTAGGCAATTTAACTAAAACAGAGAGTCCGCCAAGCTCTAAGCTTCGATCTAGTGTCAAAGTCCCACCTAAACGCTGAGTCGCTCGGTCAACAATTGATAAACCTAAACCACTACCCACTTCAAGGTGGTGGTGTACACGATAAAAACGTTTTAAAACTTTATCGTAATGTTCAGGGTCAATCCCTGCACCGCTATCTTCAATTTGTATACACGCATCGCCATCTTTAGCAGTAAAGACTGAAATATTAATCATTCCTTCATGAGGCGTGTATTTAATTGCATTATCAATTAAGTTAAAAATAATTGAGTGTACTGTTGGCTCAACACTATGCATTTCAATAGGTTCATTACGGACAAACCCTAGGTCAATATCTTTTTGCATAGCTAAATTAACCAGCTGCTCAACACAATTTAAAGCGACATCATTGAGTTGAAAAGTTCTGGTCGGTTCAATCACACTTAAAGAGACATCTTGCTTAGCCAAAGCCAAAAGCTGTGTGACCAAATGCTGAATACGCGCTAATCCTTTACTCAAGTTTTGCAGCGCTTCATGCTCAGGAAACTGACTGATTAAAATCTTGGTTTGTAAATTTAGAGCTGTAACAGGAGTTCGTAATTCATGAGCAGCATCTGCAATAAACTGTTTTTGCTCATTTTGAGCTTTAGAAATACGCTCAAACAAACGGTTCATTTCATCAATAGTTGGCAATAACTCTTGAGGATAGTCCGAAACTTCAATGGGAGTTAACTCTTCCGAATCGCGTTCTTTCAGCTCATTTTTAAAGTCATCTATCGGCTTTAGGCCTCGACCAATAATTGCAGCCAAAGCAAAAATCGCAAATGGCAAAATAATTAAATACGGAATAAACATACTTCCCGCAAGTTCCCAAGCAAAAGCTTCGCGAACTCGTTCTTGTTGACTGACCTGAATCTGGTAATCTTTTAAAGGCAAAACATAAGTTCGCACTACGCCTTGGCTAGTTTTATGAGAGTAAAAGCCAGCTTGTGTAACAGGTGCAACCAACAGATGTAAACTGTGAGATAAATGAGCCTGATCCTTATAGGCCCAAATATCTAAAAACAAATCTTCTTCATGATAAGTTTTATGTAAATCAAACTTACTACTTACTGTTCTTAAAGGATACTCAGCTGTTCGTTCTGCTAAATACTGCATTTGAGTATCTAAAATTTCATCAACTTCTTGAAGTGCAACTTTATAGGCACTAAAAATTAATATACAACCTAAGATGACACTGAAAATTGAGGTGCCCCAAATCAGTCGTTTCTTTAATGAATAATGCACTTTTATAAAGTTCCAAAATTGAAGTGAGGATTACCCTAAACGGTAACCCAACCCTCGAATAGTTCGAATAAAGTCTTTTCCAAGTTTAGCTCTCAAGTGATGCACATATACTTCAATCGTATTACTGGTCACTTCACTGTCGAAATCATATAACTTATCTTCAAGATTTGCTTTAGAAAAGATTTTATTTGGATGACTCATTAAAGGAATAAGAATCGCCCATTCACGGTTCGACAAATCAATCCGCTGGCCTTTAAAGGTTGCAATATGTTGTTCAACATTTAAAACCAGATCGCCATTTTGTAAAAGTTGCTCATGATTCGCAAGCTGAGCCTCTACTCCAGTACGGCGCAATAGCGCATGAATACGGGCAAGTAACTCATCGAACTCGTATGGTTTAATTAAGTAATCATCTGCACCGTGGTTTAATCCATCCACGCGGTTTTGCAACTGGTCTCGTGCCGAAATGATTAAAACTGGAGTGACAGCTCTTTGACGGATTTGCTTTAAAACCTGCATGCCATCCATCATCGGCAAACCTAAGTCTAATAAAATGATATCAAACTTATTTTTTGCCAATTGAGCCAGACCATCCAAGCCATTATTGACCCACTCCACCTCAAATTGATGATATTGCAGCAACGTTATTGTTGACTCAGCAATCATAAAATCATCTTCAATCATTAAGATTTTTGTCATGTTCTAGGCTCGCTTTAATTCACATGGGCACATGAGTGCAACATGTCCAGTTGAGGGTTAATGACCTGAGTTTTCACATCCAGCATACTTAACAAACTTGGGAATAAATTATCCTGACTTAACTTTTGTTTCGTTTGTTGGCCTAAACAACTCACTTGTGCAAGATTGTGTTGTTTCCAGTTATCAGAGAACCACATAATCATTGGAACATGTGTTTGTTGAGTCGGTGCAATTGCATAAGGTGAACCATGTAAATATAAACCATGTTCGCCAGTTGATTCGCCATGATCAGATAAATACCATAAACCTGTTTGATATTTCGATACTTCTTTTAAATTATTAATCATCTGACTTAATACATGATCTGTATATACGATTGAATTATCATAGCTATTTATTAATTCGGTTGAAGAACAGCCCTGTATCGCATTAGTATCGCAAGTCGGTTTAAACTTTTGATATTCCACAGGTGCACGCTTGTAATAGGCTGGGCCATGACTGCCGACTTGATGTAAAACAATTAAACGTGGACGCGTGTCTTCTTTAGGAATAGTAGCTAAATATTCATTTAAGCTATCAATTAAAATATCATCAAGACATTCGCCATCTTTACACCATTTTTGCTTTAACTTTTCTGGAATTTGATATTGCTCAACACGATCACATGCGCCTTTACAACCAGAATTGTTATCAATCCAAGTTACCTGATAACCCGCACGCTTTGCAATGTCTAATAGTCCTTCACGATGACTTGCTAATTGCTCATCGTAGTCAACACGTGGCATGCCCGAGAACATGCATGGAACTGAAACAGCTGTTGCTGTACCACATGAACTTACTTGAGAGAAATTCAAAATATCTTGTTTAGAAAGTTCTGGATTCGTATTTTTAGCATACCCATTGAGTGAAAAACTCTCCGCACGAGCTGTCTCACCGACAACCAGCACCATTAATTTAGGCAGGTTCTTTTGTACTGACTGAACCTGATGAGCATCTTGACCATAATGTATTAATGGTAAGTTCTTCTTAGGTGCCTTTTTATGATAATAAGACATCAAAGAAGAAATAGTGTTTTGAGGAGAAATCATGCCTTTTAAATCACGATGTTCACGAAAAATAGCTGCAAAATCCACATAATATGTAAATAACAAACCACCTACAACTGCGAAGGCAATAGCTATATATAATACTTTCTTAACTAAAAGAGGAACTATTCTTTCTTTTTTGATCTTTACCTGAGTAATCAAAAAAATAGGTAAAACAACGAAGAAAACTGTCCAAAGTCCAAAGCGTAATGAAACCAAGTCAGAAACTTCAGATACATCTGTTTGTATCATATTTTGAATCTGATCAGGCGAGATGATTACACCTAACGTATTTACAAAGTAAGAGCTAAAACCACCAATGAAAACCAGCAAAATTGCAAAAAGTTTGGCTGTCCATTTCCAGTTTAAAATTTGTAAAAGCGCATAATACGCAGCAACAACAATAATCACTGTAGCAGCTAAAAATAGAATAGCTTTTACTCCAAAATATGGAGTTAAAAGATGTACTTTGTTATAAAAACCAATATTTAAAACTGCACCTAACCAAATGGCTATAATGAAATTAAACATAAACAGTGAAATCTGTTTATTTTTTAAGGTAGAAAAAAAATTCAGCATCTTGGGGGAACTACAATCTTTTTATGATGCTTTACTGTAGAAATTGAAACTTAAAAATGACTTAAATAAAAAATGATCTAATACATAAATCTTAAAAAATACTTATTTCAAAATTTTTCTAATAAAAAGACGAGGTTAAATTTAACCTCGTCTTTTTTGATTTTTAACTAAATATTGTTCTTAGAAACTATATTTAGCCATTAAACCAACACGGTTATCTTTGTAAGACTTACCTTCAAAGGTATCACGCTTACCATTTACATACTCTAGACCCAAATCAATTGGTTTAACTGGTGTATAAATCACGTTAAGCCATGCTTGTTGAACTTTTTCATTTCCATCTTTATATGCTTTTGCATAATCAGTGCCGTCATCAGCGAATTGAGCACCATACGCTAAAGTCGAACGCAAGTTAGGTAAAATTTTATAAGTTCCACCCACTTGTACTGCTACAAATTTATTTTGCTCGATATCACCATCTACTACGGTATAAGCCTTGTTGCTACCATATAAGTAGTTACTATTACCTACAACATATGATGCATCAGCAAATAATTTTAAAGGATCAGATACTTTAAAGTCCGTACCAACAGCAACACCCCAACCAGTTTGGTTATCACTACCAGCTTTAGATTTATAGTTTTCAACTAATGCACGAGCTGAAGCCGAGCCTTTACCATCTGCATAGCCTTGAGTGATTTTAGCAGTTAATACTGGCAAACTATATTTGATGCTATCATTTACCCAATTATTATCTTTATCTTTTGCACCAGTAAGACCAGAACTATCACCTCTTTCTGCCGATACAAACAATTGTGTAGCTGGTCCTAACTTGTAGTTATAACGCACTTGCGGAACACGTGTTGTACCACCACCAATGTTTGTCGAGAAATCGATCATTTCTGGTGCATGGCTCGCCAAGAAGTTAGATGTTGTTTGACCAAATAACCAGTTGTTATATGTTACATACGCATGACGAACGCGTAATGAGCCATTTGAATCTGTTGTTGAACCGGCAAAATCGACTTCGAGTTTACCGCCAACTTTGGCATCATTTACTGGAGCAGTAAAATCTAAACCAAGGCGTGTCGTTTTAGCAGTCGCACGTAATTTATCATGCGTTTTGCCGTCTGACTTACTAACATCACCAAAGTCGTTATCCGCACCTTCAAGAATATAGTTAGCATCACCACGAACAAAACCATATAGGTTCACATCAGCGCCAGCTTTAGATTTAAATCCTGCTAACGGTGAAACTGGTGCAGCAACTGGTTGTGCTTTCACTTCAGCGAGTTGAACTTGCTGTTGTTGCTGTACTTGCTGTTGTTGTTGCTGTACTTGGCTTTGTTGTTGAATTAAAGCTTTTAAAGCCTCAACTTCTTTACGAAGCTGTTGAATTTCCGCTTTGTCGGAAGTCGCAGCATGTGCCCCACTCATCATTAAAGCTGTAACTGTAAGAGCTAAACTTTTAACAACGAAAGATTTACGATTAAGGAATAGATCCATCAAAAACTCCAAAAAATATATTTTATGTTGCCTATCCATGCCAAGTTGATTTACGCCATTAAATTAAGGGGCTAAAAAATCAACTCTCCTCCACTTTGGTTACATTAATTTTATTACCGCAACCAAAACCAATTTCAACGTTATGCAAGACCAAAACCAATAACCAAAGACATAAAAAACATACTTTGACTTACAGATTTTTACCTTAACTTCATGTTGTAACGAATCCTACACAACTCTCTTATCTTATAGAATGATTAAATCGTTATTTCATTATTCTTTTTTAGACTTTAGGCTAATATCCAATCTACTTGAACATTTTTCTACCCATTTTAATTGATTCACATGATTTTTCTTGTTAACGAAATCCATTTTTACTCCAGTTAGCTTCCATTTGCTACCCAAACAAGATGGCACAATTAATAGAGCATTTAAATAGCTAAAAACATACATTTTTAAAAACATAGACAAAGGTAGTAGATTATGACTAGATCACTCCTTAATCGATATTAAATTTCTTTATTTCATTTAGTTAACATTATTTTTCTTGTAGTTTTGCATGTTTCCAGAGAGAAATAGGGAGCAAAGTAACAGTGCCAATAATGACAATAGCTATCAAATAATGGAAATAACCGAAAGCATCTCCAAACACACCACTCAAGCTATAAAGCCCCCCACTCACAGTCGCCATGACTGAAACCTGAAAGGTAAAATCTGTACCTGCATATTCTTTTCGACTGTAGTGCATGACTAAGGTCAACATAACCACCAACAACATTGCCGAGAATGCATCCTCTAAAGCATTGACTGTATAAATCGCCCAAACATTTAGTTGAATTTTCTGTTCGTAAGCATAAGCTAAATAGGCATAGGCCGCTAAACTCATGATTTTAAATACTGAAAAAATAATTAAAGTAGTGGGTCTAGAGAAATATTTAAGCACTCCACCAGCGATTGCTGCCCCTGCCAGTGCTGCCACTGCACCGAGCATGGTGATATAAACACCAATTTGAGTAAAACTTAGCCCCATATCGACCATTAAAGGTTTAAGTAATGGTCCAGCTAAACCATCTGCTACTTTAAAAGTAATAAGGACAACTAACCAAGAACGAAGCTCTTTATTTTGAGAGAAATAACTCAAGTAGGCCTTAATTTTTATGACTAAATTTTGCTGGCTAGGTTTAAGTTGATGACCTGAATAAGCTGCATGTTTAGGTTCTTTAAATAATAAAACGGGTAAAGTATTTAAAAACACCAAGGCTGCTAATAACAGGAAAGTGGGTTGCCATGTTAACCAGTCTAAACACCAGAGTACGGCACCTCCACCGACAATAAAACCGAGTCGGGAACCAATCACCTGAAATGTATTTCCCCAATGTTGCTGGTCATGCTTTAACAAATTGACGGCCAAAGCATCGGTCGCAATATCTTGTGTTGCTCCTGTTAAGTTCATTAAAAGAAGCGAAATAAAAAAAGCAAATAAATAAAGAGGCTGGTCTAAAGCCTGAATAGGGAAAAAAGACAAAATACACAACACAGCTACCGTCAAAAACTGCGTAGGTAAAATCCAACTACGATAGTGCCCCAAACGGGAAAGTGCATGTCGGTCAACCCACGGCGCCCAAAAGATCTTAATTGACCAAGGCAACATAAGCAGCCCAAAACCACCAATATGAGCGAGTGACACACCTTGTGCCCTTAAAATAACAGGTAAAGCATGGGTCATAAAACCGACAGGTAGCCCTTGTGCCCAATATAAGGAAAATAGCAGAAGATAAAGATTTTGCTGCCGAAACATATATACCTACTTTTTATTTCTTTAATGAGGAATAACATCAAATGTCATGTTGTTCTTACATTTTGCCAATGAAGCATATATTTCAAAAGATTAAGATAAAACTAGGACAAGTTAAAATTTAAAAAATATGGATCAACATTTCCCTAATTTACCTGATTTGGTACCCCAACGTGGTACTGCTTTAAGCCGGGCACTATTTAAGAAACTTTTTTTAGCGCAAGGTTGGACAATTGAAGGCGAAGTTCCTAATTTTCCAAAAGCAGTAGCAATTATTTCACCCCATACTTCCAATATTGATGGATGGTATGGCTTTCTTGCGATTTTCGGATTAGGTATCCAAATTACAGTATTGGGTAAAGATGCCCTTTTTAAACCACCGTTTAAGCGGGCATTAGACTGGGCTGGAGTCATTCCTGTTAAACGTGATACAGCCAATGGACTTACTGAACAAGTGGTTGCAACCATTCAAAAATATGACAAGATCTGGATTGGGATGGCGCCCGAAGGCACACGTAAAAAAGCAAAAAAAATGAAAAGTGGTTTTTACCATATTGCTGCAAAAGCCAATATTCCCATTGTGATGTTTTCTTTTGATTATGACCGTAAGACGATTCACTGCTTAGGTCACTTAGACCCAAGTGGCAACTATGATGAAGATCTCGCCAAGATTTTTGACCGCTATGAAGGAAAAATCTCACCCAAAAATCGTAATTGGCTTGCCGAACCTTTACAAAATCTAGTGAAAAAAACCTAGCAAAAATTGAGCGAATCTGGTCTTATGGCCCTTCTTAATTTATCTCGACATAGATTATTTTTAAAGATGAAAATTGCTCAATTTGCCAGTATTGGATTTATCTCTCTAGCACTCTTTGGCTGTGATAAATTTAGCAAAACACCAACGCCGACTACCTCAATTAAAGCCCGTGAACCTGTAATTGCGCTTGCTTTAGGTGGCGGTGGAGCAAAAGGATTTTCACATATTGGTGTAATCAAAGTTTTAGAGTCTCATGGAATTAAGCCTAAAATTGTAACAGGTACCAGCGCTGGTAGCTTTGTTGGAAGTATCTACGCGAGTGGACAAACACCCTACCAATTGCAAAGTCTGGCTCTGAAATTACAAGAGTCTGATATCCGTGATTTAACGCTTAACCGTCAAGGCATTATTCTTGGACAAAAGTTACAAGACTACGTGAACCGTAATGTTGGTAATAAACCAATTGAGAAGTTCCCAATCCGCTTTGCGGCTGTGGCAACGCGTCTTGATAATGGTCAAAAAGCAGACTTTATTAAAGGTAATGCTGGTCAAGCAGTACGCGCCTCTTGCAGCATTCCAAATGTGTTCGTGCCTGCCACAATCGGCAATCAAAAATACGTAGATGGCGGCCTAGTCAGCCCAATTCCTGTAAAAACAGCTCGTGATATGGGTGCAGATATTGTGATTGCAGTTGATATTTCCGCGCGTCCAGCAGGTAACCGCCCAGCCAACATGTGGGGATTACTGGATCAAACCATTAATATTATGGGCCAACAAAGTATTAATGAAGAACTCAAGCAAGCAAATGTGGTAATTAAACCTAAAGTTGGTCATTTAGGTACACTAGACTTGAAATCCAGTAATGAAGCAATTTTAGAAGGTGAAAAAGCTGCTCAAGCTCAAATGCGTCAAATTGAAGGTGCAATTGCAAACTTCAAAAAATCTCCAGCAGCATTTAAGCCCGCGCCACGCTCTAAATTCTAATTGAGGTGGTTTTTTTCTATCCACATTTCCTATCATCTGCTACAGTGGTAAAAGTGATACTAGTCACTTTTACCCATCATAAAGATATATAAAAGAGCAGATTTATGGAATTTGTTGTACAACCTTGGCACTGGTTTGTATTGGGTATCTTACTTATTCTTTCTGAACTGATTCTACCTGCCTTTGCCGCACTCTGGTTTGGTATTGCCGCCATTATGGTGTGCATTCTCTATTGGTTATTTCCAGATATTAGCCTCACAACGCAAATTGTATTGTGGATAATATTATCAGTGCTATGCACCATTCTTTGGTTCAAGTTTATTAAACCCTTATCAATTGATAAAACGAAAGCGGGCCTCCCCCGTGAAGCAACTATTGGTCAAATTGGAATGGTTATTCAAACTGGTCTAGACCATGATCAAATTATTGTTCGCTTTCCAATGCCTATTTTAGGGGCCGATGAGTGGAATTGTCGGAGCACCACTCCTGTTAAAGTGGGCGATCGTGTCAGAGTTATTGACATTTCGGGTAATGACTTAATTGTTCAAACCCACAGTACTTCATAAACATTAAAGATAAAGAGAGGGTATTTTCATGCCAGTCGGTACTATTATTGTTTTAGCCTTTTTGGCTTTTGTAGGTGTTACCATTTTTAAAGGGGTTCGTATCGTTCCTCAGGGCTACAAATGGATTGTCCAACGTTTAGGTAAATATCACACTACTCTTAATCCGGGACTTAATTTTGTGATTCCCTATATCGATGAAGTAGCTTATAAAATTACCACGAAAGATATTGTGCTAGATATCCCGTCGCAAGAAGTGATTACACGTGACAATGCCGTATTGCTCATGAATGCTGTTGCCTATATTAATTTAACCACACCAGAAAAAGCAGTTTACGGTATTGAAAACTATACATGGGCGATTCAGAACCTTGTACAAACATCATTACGTTCTATTGTCGGTGAAATGGATCTAGATGATGCATTGTCTTCACGAGATCATATTAAGGCTAAGTTAAAAGCTGCTATTTCTGACGATATTTCAGATTGGGGCATTACCTTAAAAACAGTCGAAATTCAGGACATTCAACCGTCTCATACCATGCAAGCTGCCATGGAAGAGCAAGCTGCCGCAGAACGTCAACGTCGTGCTGCTGTTACTAAAGCCGATGGTGAAAAACAGGCTGCTATTTTAAGTGCAGAAGGTCGTTTAGAAGCTTCTCGCCGTGATGCAGAAGCACAAGTCGTGTTAGCTGAAGCCTCTCAACGTGCAATTGAAATGGTGACCAGTGCAGTTGGCGATAAAGAGATTCCTGTGGCATATCTATTGGGTGAACAATATGTAAAAGCAATGCAGGATATGGCGAAATCAAATAATGCTAAAACTGTGGTTTTACCTGCCGATGTTTTAAATACAATTCGCGGTATTATGGGAAAGCATAATTAATTCAATTACTTCAAATAAGTAATTAAAATCAAGGCGGTGACTATCATGTCGCCGTTTTTTTATATTATTGGTTTTTTAATCTTTTCTGATCTTTCAAAGGTAATTTCTTTACGACTAAATCATAAGAATCATGAATTAAATCTTGCAGTAAATCGCTAGTTAAACTCTTATGCGGTGTAATCGAAATCCAATGTTTTTTATTCATGTGATAACCCGGAATAATAAATGAATAAAGCTCCTGATATTCCTGACTCTTATACGGATCACACTTAACATTAATCATTTTGACGCTTGCAACTTCTGTCGTCAGCATGAACATTTTCTCTAAAATTTTAAAAACTTCATAGTCAGGGCCAAACGGATGAGTCTGTTGACTAAAGGGAAGATTACGCGCAATTTCAATTGCTTTTTGATGGAGTTGTTCACCATTCATTTTTTTCTCCTTTACTCATTTCGCATGAATAGAAGTTATGAATATTGATTTAATATTATTAGTTCGTACGCGCTAAAAGAAATTGTGATATATCTACTAATTCTTTTGCATTGTCACCAAAATGAGCTAGGGCTTCAAAAGCTTGATCATGCAATTCTTTGGCATAAATCTGTGCTTGTTCGAGGCCCATTAAAGCTGGGTACGTCGATTTTTGAACTTGCTCATCTTTACCAGCAGTTTTGCCCAAAGCTTCGGTACTCGAAGTAATATCGAGAATATCGTCTAATACTTGAAAAGCCAGCCCAATCGCTTGTCCATATTGACGTAATTTTGGAATTGCTTGATCTGTTCCAGAAAAGATAGTGACTGCACCCATCATAATGGCAGCCTGAATAAGCGCACCAGTTTTATTACGATGAATATTTTCAAGTTCGTCTTGAGCAATTTGTTTAGCTTCAGCTTGTAGGTCTAACACCTGTCCACAGACCATTTTAGAAGTGGCTGTTGCTAAAATCTGAATTTGCTTTAATACAATTGCAGCATCGGTACCCTGCCCTTGTTCATCGAACAAACGACTACCTAAAACTTCAAAAGCCATTGATTGTAAAATATCGCCTGCAAGTAAAGCAGTATCTTCACCAAATGCAACATGACATGTCGGTTGACCACGACGTAATAAATCATTGTCCATACAAGGCAAGTCATCGTGCGCTAGTGAATAACAATGAATGAGTTCGACTGCAACAGCAGCACGACGAGCGGCCGCAAAATTTGGATTTGGCTGTAAAGAAGCCGTGGCATAACATAAAGCTGGACGCACACGTTTTCCACCAAGCATAACTGCATGGTGTACTGCACTTTTTAAAGGTTCTGGAATTGAGAACGCGGCCAATGTCGTCAATAAATCTTGTTGAATACGTTGTTGAGCTTGTTTTAAAACATCCGCATTAACTTGAGAGAGTGATGACACAGTCGCCTCGATAAAATCAGTAGAGAAATTTTATTGAATGTAATGAAGCATTCATGCGCTACATCATACACGATTCACTGTGAAAAGTGGGTGATGAGTTTTTGAAGGCAACTGTAAAAAAGCCTCTACATGATTGAGAGGCTTTTTCTTACTTAACGACTTTTAGAAGCTGTCACCTGGAACGCGAACCCAACCTTCCATTAACACACGTGCACTACGGCTCATAATGGCTTTTTTCACGACCCATTGATCGTTAATAAGTTCCGCTTGAGCACCAACACGTAATGTTCCAGATGGATGACCAAAACGTACTGCTTCACGTTCGCCGCCACCAGCCGCAAGGTTTACTAACGTTCCTGGAATGGCAGCCGCAGTGCCAATCGCAACTGCTGCAGTTCCCATCATTGCATGGTGCAATTTACCCATCGACAAAGCGCGAACCAGTAAATCGACATCACTCTCTGAAACTGACTTACCACTTGAAGCGGTGTAGTTTTTAGGTTTAGAAACAAAAGCAATTTTTGGTGTGTGCTGACGTGCAGCCGCTTCTGAAATATCTTTAATTAAACCCATCTGTACCGCACCATACGCACGAATTTTTTCAAAACGTGCCAGCGCAGTTGCATCACTATTAATATGATCTTGTAATTCAGTACCTTGATAACCTAAATCTTCTGCATTTAAGAAAATGGTTGGAATTCCGGCATTAATAAAAGTCGCTTGGAAACGACCAATATCAGGAACATCTAATTCATCAACAATATTCCCTGTAGGGAACATATCACCGCCTTCTTCGCCATCATCGGCTGGGTCTAAAAACTCAATTTGAACTTCAGCGGCAGGAAATGTCACCCCATCAAGCTCGAAATCACCAGTTTCTTGAACTTGACCATTGGTAATAGGCACATGCGCAATAATGGTTTTTTGAATATTCTTTTGCCAGATTCGAACCGTGCATAGGCCATTTTCAGGAATACGGTCTGCATCAACCAAACCATTTGAAATAGCAAAAGAGCCAACCGCAGCACTTAAGTTTCCGCAGTTACCACTCCAGTCTACAAAAGGCTGATCTATTGAAACCTGACCAAACAAATAATCAACATCATGATCTTGCTGAGTACTTTTAGCGAGAATAACTGTTTTGCTGGTACTCGAAGTGGCTCCGCCCATCCCATCAATTTGTTTTCCATAGGGGTCTGGGCTACCAATGACACGTAGTAAGAGCTGATCTCTTGCTTGTCCTGCAACTTGGGCTTTTTCAGGCAAATCATCAAGCTTAAAAAAGACACCTTTACTGGTTCCACCACGCATATAAGTTGCTGGAATTTTAATTTGCGGTACTGAGCTCATATCAACTGTTATCCTTACTATTATGTTCTTCTATATCAAAACAAGCATTCTTGTTTACCCTTCTCTTCATCTTAAATTGTTTTAAGGTCAAGAGATAGCGATCTGCTTTATACATCAATCGTATTGACGCGAGCATATTTTGGGAATTTAGCAATATGCTTGCAATGACTTAATCTAAGCAAAATCTAAGAAAAAAAGTCTATATGAAATTATATTTTTTAGAGCACTTTTCACTCTATATTGAAATATTAAAAGTAAACCAATGATTTTAAATATATTTTATTATTACTTTTCAGTCACAGCTTATTAATTTGTAGTCTAGGCTAAAATAACTCCATCTATTAGAATAATTTACTTATTCATTGTGAGTGAAGACCTTTGACCAACGAATCTTCTACACTGCAACGAGGACTAAAAAATCGACATATCCAATTAATTGCTATGGGTGGAGCAATTGGTACCGGATTATTTTTAGGCTCGGCGCAAGTGATTCAATCTGCGGGACCATCCATTATTTTAGGATATGCCATTGGCGGCTTAATCGCGTTTTTGATTATGCGTCACTTGGGAGAAATGATTGTTGAAGAACCTGTTGCAGGATCGTTCAGCCATTTTGCGTATAAATATTGGGGGAAATTTCCCGGATTTTTAACCGGATGGAACTATTGGATACTCTATGTTCTGGTTGCGATGAGTGAACTCACCGCGGTAGCCAAATATATTAATTATTGGTGGCCTCATATTCCAGCATGGACTTCTGTCTTATTTTTCTTTGTCGTGATTACGGCAATTAACTTAACCAACGTCAAATTTTATGGTGAGTCCGAATTCTGGCTCGCTATTATTAAAGTTGCTGCGGTTATCTCTATGATTGTGTTTGGACTTTATTTGCTCTTTACAGCAGATGTAGGTTCAAGCATTTCATTTAGTAACCTTTGGTCTCATGGTGGATTTTTTCCAAATGGCTTTAGCGGCCTGTTCTATATGTTGGCTTTCTTGATGTTCGCCTTTGGTGGTATTGAACTGATTGGTATGGCCGCAGCAGAAGCAAAAGATCCGAAAAAAACCATTCCAAAAGCAATTAACCAAGTCGTTTTCCGTATCTTGATTTTCTATATCGGTTCATTGGCAATCTTACTTTCATTAGTGCCATGGAACCAATTAGATCTTGGCGGTCTCGACAAAAGTCCATTTGTTATGATTTTTAGCCAAATGGGAATTGGTTGGGCTGCACACTTACTGAACTTTATTATTTTAACTGCTGCTCTATCTGTTTATAACAGTGGGATGTTTGCAAATAGCCGTATGCTATACAGTCTCGCTCAACAAGGGAATGCACCAAAAGTTTTTGCAAAAACCAATAAACAGGGGGTTCCTATTCCCGCTGTTCTGCTTTCTGCTTTATTAATCTTTGGTTGCGTTCTTTTAAATTACTTTGTGCCTGAAGATGCTCTTGGACATCTTATGTATGTTGTGGTTGGTGCACTTGTTCTAAACTGGGCAATGATATCAATTACACATTTGAAGTATAGACGCTTTGTTAAGCACGCCAATATTAAGACATCTTTTCCAGCGTTATGGTCACCTTTTAGTAATTACTTAGTTTTAGCGTTTATTGCTGTGGTTCTCTATATTATGTGGACTCAAGGCTTCAAAGAGTCAGTAATGATGATCCCTATTTGGATTACGGCAATGCTCGTACTTTTTGACTATTTAAATCCTAAAAAACTAGATTCCATTGAGAATCCGGAAGAATAAATAAATCTAAAAAGCCATTGTCTCGACAATGGCTTTTTTATTCATCATTAGAAAATTAAGCGCTATAAAATTAAAATTTCATCGACAATAAAACTAGACGTTATGCATATTTATACTGACGCGAACAGTAAGCTCGTTCAATTTCTGGTGAACGTAATTGCTGATGCTTAGTTTTACGCCCTGCCATACGTTTGCGCCAGAGTTTAAAACTATTGGTTTTCAGGTTGTATCTCATTAAACGAATAACTTCGCTTTCACTTAAGCCATATTCTCGCTCAATTGCTTCAAATGGAGTGCGATCTTCCCATGCCATTTCAATAATTCTAGATAAGTCCTGTTCATCAATTTTTTTCATGTTATGCCCTTTTGAATTATACGATAGTCAAATCTGATTTTTAACAAACAACCTTCTAGGAATAACTTCACCTACTCGATTGCTTGTCTTAAACCTTTTCGTGTTTTGCTTCAGATCATAGAAAGATCAACATGAATTTTTTGTGATTTTTTAGCTTTATAAACTGTTTTTCTACAGATATAAGTGTTTGAAACCGTTGAATGATTCAACTTTATCTTTATTGGCCACTCTGGCAAAAGTTTTAATAACTAAAACGTAAAAAAGCCATTGCCTTCGCAATAGCTTTTTTGTTTATAATCAGAAAATTATGCGCCCTTAGCTTAACTGGATAGAGCAGTTGCCTCCTAAGCGACCGACGTGGGTTCGAGTCCCGCAGGGCGCACATATTTCATCACTTAATCCTTCACTTCAGCCAACAATGTTTCAGCTGCAAGTTTTCCTAAATTATTAGAAGCAAGCGGACTATCACCTGTTAGCAATTTACGGTCTCTATGACATTGACCTGTAATGCCCTTATTTAAAATTTCTACACCGAGTTTTTCAAGGTTTTCACCTACTAGCCAAGGTAAAGCTCCAGGCATATAACCAATATCAATATTTGCTCCCTTATCTAATGAATCAGGGAATACACAAATTTGATAGCCTTTAAAAATATAGTTTTCTGGCTGTTCATCAACTGCCGCAGCCAATAATGAAGCTGGACCATGACATAAAGTAATAATAAATTTATCTTGTTCAACTGCCCATTTAAGGACTTTTTTCACCTCAAGGCTATGTGGAATTTTAGCCAATACGCCATGCCCACCCGGAATAAATACAGCCGCATATGGTGAGTTTTCCCCTACTGCATTTTCTAAAATATCAGCCAGCTTTAATGGATTTTTTAATTTGTCTGCATATTTCTGAAAGGTACCTAATACAACTTGTTCTTGCTTTGGCATTGCCCACATTTCAAGTTTAGCAGGGTTCCCAGACAGTGTCGCAACATCAATTTCAAAGCCTGCATTATCTAAATGAAACATCGGTAAAAGCATTTCTACAGGATGGTTGCCTGTTGAAAAGAACTTACCGTTTTGCATCTGAATGTAACGCTCATCAGTTGCAATCATTAAAACTTTTTTATTGCCCGCATACGGCGCTGAATAAGTCGTGCCGTCGTAATCGGTTTTAGGAGCAGTATATTGACTCAGTGAATAAGGTGATGGGAAAAAGGCATTATCTTCAGCCAAATCTGGAGTAGGATTTTTATCATCAATATTTGCGGTATTCATTGTTACTATCCTTTTTCATCAGTATGGAAAGAAATAATAAGGTAAGAACCAATTGTTATTTCTTACTCAATTTATAGGTGAAGTTATGGAACTGGTGCAATCTGCCAATAGAATTTGGCAATTTTTATAGAGAAATAGGCAGAATCTAGAATTATAAAATTCAGTTTAGGCGAACCTATCGTTCGCCCAAACTTTAATGATTACGGCGTTACGCATTCATTTCTAAAACGATCTTTCCAATATGATCACCTTGTTCCATACATGCGTGAGCACTTTGTACATCTGAAAAAGCATACGTTTTATAGATTTGAGGTAAACATTTACCTTGAGCCAATAATGGCCATACATGCTCATGCAAAGATTGTGCAATCTCTGCTTTTTCTTGGCTATTACGTGCTCGCATCGTTGAACCCGTAATTGTGGCACGTTTTAAAATCAGTTTTTGTAAATCAAATTCTTTTGCGATTCGTCCCCCCATAAAACCAATAATGACCAATCGGCCATCACGTTTTAATAGATTTAAATTTTTCGTGAAATAAGAACCACCCACAATGTCCAAAATGACATCAACACCTTGATCTTGAGTATGTTTCAAAACTTCTTGCTCAAAATCTTGGGTTTTATAGTTAATTGCTGTGGTGAAACTAGAGAGTGCTTCAACTTTATCTTCACTACCAACGGTCGCAAAAGTTCTAATTCCTAAAGCTTGGCAAATCGCTAAAGCTGTAGTTCCAATACCACTTGCCCCACCATGAATCAGTGCAGTTTCATCTTTCTTTAAACGGCCAATATCAAATAGGTTTGCCCAAACCGTAAAAAATGTTTCTGGAATTGCAGCAGCTTGTGTAAAAGATAAATTTTCAGGTATTGGCAATACTTGAGTTGCAGTTACTGCACAATATTCTGCATAACCACCGCCATTTGTTAGAGCACAAACTTTATCACCAGCCTTGAATTGATCTACTTGTTCACCTACAGCAATCACAACACCAGCGACTTCAAGTCCGGGTATTTGAGTAACACCTTTAGGCATTGGATATAAACCCATACGCTGCAAAACGTCAGGACGGTTAATTCCAGCAGCCTTTACCTCAATTAAGACTTCATCTGCTTGAGGTACTGGAAGACTAGCATCTTGAACTTTTAGAACCTCAGGTCCACCAGGAGCCGTAATTTCAATAATTTTCATGGTTGTTGGAAGGGTCATAAAATACTCCATGTTTGATTTATATTTCAAAATACTAATCTACGTTAAATAATTGAGGACTTGGGTGGAACGCCAAACAGTCGCTTAAATTCTCGGCTAAATTGTGAAGCACTGACATAACCTACTTCATAGGCTGCTTCTGCTACACCCATTTTATTGTTCATGATCAACTCACGAGCCTTATGTAGTCGAGTAATTTTGATGTACTGTAAGGGCGAATAATTCGTCACCTTTTTAAAAGTTTGATGAAAAAGCGAGATGCTCATGCCCGCTTGTTTCGCCAACTCTTGAACCGTTAAGTTATGATAATAATCACGCTGAATAATTTCACAAATGGTGTAAATCACGCCATTACGACTTGCTATAGCCGATAAACTCTCGACTAGATTGCCACCTGAGGCCTGCACCACACGATAAACCAATTCTCTTTTAACTTGCTCACCCAATATAAAAGTATCTTGTTTAGAGCGAAGTAAATTGAGCAATCTGAGAGCAACCTCTGAAATGGTCGCATTCATGTCAATCACTCTAAGCCCACAGCTTAATTTTAAATCTTCCGAGTGAGCATCTTCAGTAACCACTTGTAGCTGTTTATCCATTTTAGTAATGAGATCAGTCATCATTGGTGGTTCAAATTTTATTGCTATCGCCAACATGGGTTCATTATTTTCAACAACAGTATCGCAATCAAACGGTATTGCAATTGAGATGAATAAGCACTGCCCTTGTTGAAATTGAAAGATTTCTTTACCAATATACCCTCGCTTTAATCCCTGTATCACTAAAACAATTGAGGGTTCTTGCAACACGGCAACAGGTGGTGTGGAATGATCTACACGCATCAAAGTGATGTTAGGGATAAAAGTAGGATAGAGTCCTTCTGCTGGAGCCAAGTGCAAAAATGCATCGACCAAATGTTCTGTAAGATGTTTTTGCGGCATAGTTTTATTGTGAGAAGTAATCTAATAATCAATATAACAATGAAGCTAAAATGAAAACATCTGTCTTACGTTTACTTTGTATAAATAGGCAATTCAAATCAATTTTTAGGCATAAAAAAACCTAGAACACTCTAGGTTTTTCACTTCATCAGATTATTTAAGCCGATAAATTAAAGAACATTGCTGCAATCAAAATAATTACACCGAGTGCAATTCGATACCAAGCAAATACGCGTAACGTATGACGCTCTACAAATAGAACCAATGCTTTTACAACAAACAACGCGGCAATAAAAGCAGCAACAAAACCTACCCCAATATTAATCATATTATCAGCGGTCAGTACGTCAGCATTTTTAACCAAGTCAAAAGTTGCAGCACCCAACATGGTTGGCATAGCGAGGAAGAAAGAGAATTCTGTAGCAGCCTTACGTGATAAGCCCGCAAACATTCCCCCTACAATTGTTGCACCCGAACGTGAAGTTCCCGGAATCATGGCAACACATTGAGCAAGGCCCACTAAAAGCGCTTGTTTAAAAGTAATTTTGGTTGCATCAAGTGTCTTATGTTCAAATTGTCTAGATTCAACCCAGAAAATAATAAGTGCCCCGACAATTAAAGCAATCGCCACCACAATTGGGCTGAATAAAACACTTTTAATAAAGTCTACTGCCAAAACCCCAATAATAACTGCTGGGAAGAAAGCGATAAGCACACTGATAGCAAAATGACGTGATTCCACATCACCACTAAAGAAGCCTTTAATCAAGTTAACGATTTTTTGTCGGTATAACCAGCACACTGCCAAAATAGCACCTAACTGGATTACGACCTCAAATACACGACCGCCGTCTGAATGGAAATCGATAATATGACCAAATAAAATTAAATGGCCTGTACTCGAGATTGGTAAAAATTCAGTTAAGCCTTCGACAAAGCCTAAAAACAGTGCTTTTATAACTTCAAAATTTTCCATCACTTGCTCAAAAAGTTAATCACCAGAAAAGTCTAAAAATTTGTTTTATATCATGTATAAACCATAATTTTGGCCTAGTTCATGCCCAATATCAGATCATTTCTAGCATTTGTGGTTATTGCCCTTAGCAAAAGGCGGTTTATTTAAAGGGGAATAATGTATCACATCATCATGACAATCTTAGGTTAACTATCGTAAAAAGATGAACTTGTTAAGAACTACAAAATTTCTCATTCTATAGCTAAAGATTTTTACGCTTATTGACCCTAAAAATGATCTTAAAAAGACATTACAAAAACATGATATTATTTTTATTACATGCAACTCATATCAAAAATTCTATCTGAATGAAAAATACCAAAATTAATGCACGTCATCTTATTATCGATTTATTTCTTTCCTCCGCTTATCCTCAGCTCACCATTAAACAAATATTGATCGCCGCTAAACTTTTTAATATGAGTGACAACGGTATTCGTGTTGCTACGACTCGGCTATTAAATGAAGGCATGATAGAAAGCGTCGAGCGCGGTATTTATCAACTTTCGCCATCAACAAAAGAATGGGCAAAAGTCATTTTGAATCGTAAAAATGGCATTAAACAGACCAAAGAATGGCAACAGAATTATCTGGCAGTATTTACGGGGACATTAGGCCGTATAGATCGGACCGCTTTAAAAAAGAGAGAACACGCTTTACATCAATTTGGCTTTAGAGAGCTCGAAACTGGTATTTATATACGCCCAGACAATTTAGCCTATAGTTTTGAAAAAACATGTGAAGAACTCACTTTAGCTGGCCTTGAAAATGAAGCCAAAATTTCTATTATTCAAAAATTTGACTCAAAAACAGTTTCGTTAATTCCTTCTTTATGGGATACGAAGCAGCTTGAAGAAAATTATGAGATGTATAGTCAAGATATCCAAGAATGGCTTTTGAATTATAAAAATTTACCCTTAAATGAGGCTGCTACCCAAGCTTTGTTATTAGGACGTGAAACGATTACCTTACTCATGAATGATCCTCTGCTGCCCCCTCCATTTGTTAACGAACATGCCCGTAATCAGTTTGCTCAGAATGTACAGCAGCTCGATTCGATTGGACAAAAACTTTGGCAGAAACTTTATGAAAAAGAATTAGCCCATTAAAGGGCGATTTATTTTTTTACAAACAAATATTACACTTTTTAAAGTTTTATGATTATATTAGTAATATAAAATATGGATACTAAAATCTGATTTGGGAGAATAAAAATGAACGCACAAGTCAGTGTGACCGATCTCTTTAGCAAAGAAGAAATACAGGAACTTACACAACCCTCAGATGCGTATGGTGCTTGGGCTGTTGCAAGTACATGGGCTGTTATTGGCGGAACATTTGCCAGTTTAATTATGATGTGGGATTACTTACCGAGCTGGGGCAAATTACTTGCTTGTATGCTTGCCTTAGCAATATTGGCAGGTCGCCAGTTATGCCTAGCAATTTTGATGCATGATGCATCGCATAAAAGCTTGTTCAAAAATAAAAAAATAAATGACTTTGTCGGTGAATGGCTATGCGCCCGTCCCATCTGGAATGATCTACAAAAATATCGCGTACATCATGTTCGTCATCATGCAAAAACCTCTACGCCAGATGACCCAGATCTTTCTTTAGTTTCTGGCTTTCCTGTAAGCAAAAAATCTCTTACTCGTAAATTCTTACGCGACTTAACGGGTATGACCGGATTAAAGTTTAGCTTTGGTCGAGTGTTAATGGATCTCGATTTAATGAAATGGACGGTTGCAAATGATCAAGTCTGGCTAGACCGAAGTAATAAAGACTTCATTGACTATGCTAAAAGCCTTATAAAAAACAGTAGCGGAGCTATTGCTACCAATGTAGCTCTTTATCGGGTTTTAAAAGCTTTTGGTCAACAACGGTTTTATTGGTTATGGCCCCTAGCTTATTTAACACCCTTCCCATTATTTTTAAGAATTCGCTCCATGGCCGAACATGCAGGGATGCAAACGAGCAATACCGCTTTAACCAATACACGAACAACACGTGCAGGTTGGATTGCTAGAAGCTTTGTGGCCCCTATTCATGTCAATTACCACATGGAGCACCATTTAATGGCTTCGGTGCCCTACTTCAAACTACCGCGTATGCATCGTTTATTGAGAGATCGCGGCCATGTTCCAGCACCACCTAGCTATTCTGAAGTAATTGAATCACTCTCATCTAAGCCAGAACAATCTACTTAATTAACTCAAATGATAAATGAAAGGTCATAAATTTATGGCCTTTTAACTTAAATCATCCATCTTCTGTTGGGTTTGGAAATATTTAGGCGTAACACCCATCCAGCGCTTAAATGCACGGGTAAAGTGAGAAGTCTCGGCATAACCCAGCATTAAAGCCACTTTTTCAATCGACATATTATTTTGAGCTAGAAGTTTCTGGGCCTGCTCTTTTTTCAGTGAGTCCACTAAAAAGGTAAAACTAGTGTGATCAAGAGCTAAATAGCGTTGCAGGGTTCGCTCTGACATATTCATGATTTGAGCAACTTGCCCGACTTTCAATGCCTCAATCTCCCCATTCAAAAGCAATTTTTCAGCAACTTGTTTGACTCGCCCTTTCCAGCCACTTTTTAATTTTAATTTCTCTATATCCCGCTTACATTGTGCATTTAACAACGGCGCTAGTATTGGATCAGCCGTTAATACAGGCTGTGCTAAATACTCTGTTGGAAATATCCAACAATTACACTTTTGATTAAATAAACAAGTGACAGCCAGTTGATGACTTATTTGGGAAAAACCTATCGGTTCTGGAATTTGTAATTCAACTTTTCCTAAATGAGAAAGTCCTGTTAATTTTTTTGCAATTTGAACAAAACCGATTAACAAAAAAATGTTGGCATTTGGACTCAGCTGAAATTGATTAACAGGTTGATGAATTGACCAACATGCATAATTATTTTCTTGTTTTAATTCTGGTTTAAAGACCTTACAACGTGAGCCAATGAACTGTTCAAGAATTTTCAGCGCTTCCCCTAAATTTGGAGAAACTATAGCGGCCATTCCGACTGAACCATAACATGAAGCCGTCATTCTTAAAGCTAAATGCCCAGCTAATGCTGGCTCTTTGCATAACTCGATGGCACGTTCAATAAGCTCATTTAAGATGTTGAACTCAACATACCAGTAGGGCTTTTTTAATCGGTCTAAGGTTATTCCACTTCCATCTAAAAGTTGCTCGCCAGAGACATCCCATCGCTTAACAGTCTCGACGATTAAATTAATATAAGTTCCGGGTAAATCTGGATTCATGAGCAACCCATTGAGCAAAATAAAATGGCGCGAAATGGTAAAAACTGTCAGTTCATGAACTATGCCATGCTTTTAAATTGATGCATAGTTATTCAAAACAAAATCCGCTGAATTGCACTAGACAGCACAATTTCTGAAAAGAATACAGGTCACCTTATGAACATTCTGATTGTCCATGCTCATCCAGAACCCCAGTCTTTTACTGCTGCTCTAAAAAGTACAGCCAAACAAACCTTAGAAAAATTGGGGCACACAGTAGAGATTTCAGATTTATATACGATGCAATTTAACCCTGTTGCGTCCAAAGAGGATTTTCTAGAGCTTAACCAACCTGATTATTTTAACTATGCCCTCGAACAAAGAAATGCCAGCAAAAATCAACTATTAGCTCCAGATATTCAAGCAGAAATTGAAAAAGTAAAAAAAGCTGATTTAGTTATTTTAAATTTCCCCCTTTATTGGACATCTGTTCCAGCAATTTTAAAGGGCTGGATTGATCGTGTGTTCGTCTCGGGCTTGTTTTATGGTGGTAAGCGGTTTTATGACCACGGCGGCATGGCAGGTAAAAAAGCGATGTTGTGCTTAACACTCGGTGGTAGAACACACATGTTTGGAGAGAACTCAATTCACGGCCCAATTGAAAATTATTTATCACCGATTCAACGTGGTACTTTGGCATATGCCGGTTTTGAAGTTTTACCACCATTCATTGCTTATCACGTACCTTATATTAGTCAAGAAGCACGAGAAACCCTTATCGACGACTACGTAACCTACCTCACTCATCTAGACAAGCTTGAACCACTAAAATTTCCTAAGCTTGAGCAATTTGATGAAAAACTATATCCACTCTAATGCTGTGTTTGAGCTCTAAAAATTAAATAGCCGAATCTATCTTTATATTTTTGGCTATTCTCTCTCATAGTTACTCCCGAACAGAGAGGCAAAAACGCAAAAAAAATAGATCAAATGGTAAAAAAACTAAGGTAAACTTTTTTATAAAATTAAGAATATAAAAGTTAATCAATAATATACAGATGTAGAGAAACTAGACTTATCAACTAAAAATGACAACTACTACTCATTTCATAATCGATTAATTCATATTTTTACAAAAAAATCTTTGACCATTTTTCTTGGATTTGTGACAAAAATGTCACTAAAACAAACCTCTTTACTAATAGATTAAAAATATAAATATCAATCAATTAAAATAATTTACCAAGGAAAATATTCCTTCATATTTCATTCATTATTGGCACTATTTGTATAAAAAGTGAGTACTCTTCAGTTCATATAACAGATTTACTCTTATTGTAATTATGCTATTTTTGTTACATGGAGTTATCAAAGCTTTTATAAGTTGTAATTAGAAGCTTTGAAGGCAACACAGTTTAAACGGTTTAACTCTGTTACTTTTAAAAAAATGTCTTGAAGTTCAAGGAAAGATTAAAATGAAATTAAAACATCTGAGCACTGCAATGATTTTAGCAACGCTGCCTGCAACTGGGGTTTTTGCAGCAGCATTGGATCGCTCTGGACAATCAATGTCTGCATTTTTGCAGCCTGGTAACTATTTTGAAGCTGGTATTTCTATTTTAGACCCAGATGTAGCGGGTAAAGAAGCAGGATCAAGCGCAACTCGCCGTGATATTAGTGACATGGGTAATGACTATTATTTCCCAAGTGCGGCATTAAAACTACAACTCAATGATAAATTCTCTTTCGGTCTACTCTATGATCAACCATTTGGAGCAGATGCAGAATATTCAGGTAATAATGTATTCGTTTCGAATCCAGGCACTGATACTATTTTAAGTCAAAAGGCATTAAGTGACTTAGCAACCAGCTCAATTAATAAATTAATTCAAGCATCTGGATCAGAATTTACACCAGCTCTTATAGCTGTGACGAATGCTACTGGTGGTGATCCTACAAAACCAACTCAAACAGAGGTCTTAGGCGCATTACAACAAGTTGCTAAAGGTGGAAATACAACTGTAGGTGCAGGACTAACAGCACTACAAAACACCCAAGCTGCTATTAATGCAGCAAATAATTATTTAGGTAAAGGCGCAACTAAAGTTAAAGTTGATACACAAAACTTATCTTTTGTTTTTGGTTTCCAACCGACTCAAAACTTTAATTTCTACGCTGGTCCTGTATTACAAACAATTAAAGGTAATGTAAGTTTACGAGGTCAAGCTTATAGCCTTTATAATGGTTATGATGCAAATATTAAAGAAACAACAGGCGCGGGTTGGTTAGCAGGCGCAGCTTATCAAATTCCTGAAATTGCACTTAAAGCATCTGTAACTTACCGTTCTGAAATTGATCATAAAGTGGATATTAACGAAAATTTATCTATATTAAATTTCCCTGGTCTTACTTCAGTACTTGCTGGTTTAGATGTTCCAGCTTCTAAACTTCAAGCAATTAACTCATCTGGTAAAACTACAATTACAACACCACAGTCTGTTAACCTTGATTTCCAAACAGGCATCATGGCTGATACAGTTGCGTTTGCCAATGTACGTTGGGTGAATTGGAAAGATTTCTCAATTCAACCATATAAATTTGGCAAAGTCTCAGAAGCTGTAGGTGGTCTTGTTGGACGTCCAAATGGCTTTAACCTAGTTGAATATGCCGATGACCAATGGTCTGTGAACGCTGGTGTAGGTCGTAAACTTACCGACAAGTGGGCTGGTAATGTATCTGTAGGTTGGGACTCTGGTGCAGGCAACCCAATCACAACTCTAGGTCCAACAGAAGGTTACTGGAACGTAGGTTTAGGTGTTCAATACAGCCCTACTCCACAAACATTTATTGCTGGTGGTGTAAAATACTTCTGGTTAGGCGATGCTAAGGCTCAAACTGGCGCACAAGCTGGTGGTGATGAATATGTTGCGGAGTTCTCTGACAACAACGCAATCGCTTATGGTTTAAAACTTGGTTATAAATTCTAAGTTCAAAACTCATTAATATAAAAAGGCGCTTAAAGCGCCTTTTTATATTATTTATCTCTTATGCTGGAATGCTACGTTTTGAAACTGAACGGATTGCTTCTTTCAAGGCATCATATCCGTGAATAGCTGGAAACTGTGGGAACTCAGCAATCACGTTTGCAGGTGCATCAAATAAGAAACCGTGATCAGCTTCTCCAAGCATCGTTGTATCGTTATAAGAATCACCCGCTGCGATTACACGGAAATTTAATCCATGTAGTGCTTTAACCGACTCACGTTTTTGATCAGGTTGACGCAATTTATAAGCTGTAATCATTCCGTCTTCATCTGTCTCTAATTTATGACAGAAAATTGTTGGCCATCCTAATTGCTTCATTAATGGATGTGCAAACTCATAAAACGTATCTGACAAGATCACAAGTTGGAAATGTGTGCTCACCCATTCAACAAATTCTTTTGCACCAGGTAATGGCCCCATCTCGGCAATGACTTCTTGAATGTCATTTAAGCCTAAACCGTGTTGTTTTAAGATATTAAGGCGCTGAGTCATTAAAACATCATAATCCGGAATATCACGAGTTGTTGCTTCGAGTTCTTTAATCCCTGTTTTTTTTGCGAAATTGATCCAGATTTCAGGAACTAAAACCCCTTCAAGATCTAGGCATACGATTTCCATGAATGCTTCCAACGTTGGTTAAAAATTGCTGTATCATACCACTAAGATTTTCAGTTTTGCGTTGTTATTGATCAAATCAATTTTATTCATAAGGATCGAAATTAAAGTGCTAAGCACTTTATTCACTATCCATTAGAATATTTTTCATAACTCAATGCGCCCAAGCCTTTTGCCAGGAACACACATGACCGTTATTCCGACTATTGATATCGTAGATGCTCTTGCAGCCGAATATGCGACCAAAAGCCCGCGAGAAATTTTAGAGCTTGCCTTAAGCCAGCAAGGTGAAATCGCAATTTCTTTTTCGGGAGCAGAAGATGTTGTCTTAATTGATATTGCTTCACGTTTGGGTAAGCCATTCCGTGTCTTTAGTCTTGACACTGGTCGACTGCATGCCGAAACTTATCAATTTATTGAAACTGTCCGTAAACACTACAATATCAATATCGAAATTTGTTTCCCTGAATCTGAAGCTGTTCAAAACATGGTAAACGAAAAAGGTTTATTCAGCTTTTTTACAGATGGGCACCAAGAATGTTGTGGTATCCGAAAAGTTCAGCCTTTGCGTAAAAAACTTGCGACTTTAGATGGCTGGATTACGGGCCAACGTAAAGATCAAAGCCCTGGTACACGTACAGAAATTCCAGTAGTACAAGCTGATGCAGGTTTCTCTGGTCCAGGTAAGCAACTCATTAAATATAATCCTTTAGCAAACTGGACAAGTGCTGAAGTATGGAGCTACATCCGTATGATGGAAATTCCATATAACCCTCTTCACGAACGTGGTTTTGTTTCTATTGGCTGTGAACCATGTACACGTGCTGTATTACCTAACCAACATGAGCGTGAAGGACGCTGGTGGTGGGAAGAAGCGACTCAAAAAGAGTGTGGATTACACGCAGGTAATATGAAAAAGTAATTTGTTATCAAAAAACCACTGCTAAATCAGTGGTTTTTTTTATGTCATGTTCCGTACACAAAGTCATATTTTATCTACTCTAAACGCTATATACTTAATTTTACGGTTCTATAATTCTAATAAGAGCTCAGATAAGGGCTTCTTAGAAAAATGCATGAGGCACAATGATTTATGCGTCCATTACACCCAATTGATTTCATTTTTCTGTCACTTGAAAAAAGACAGCAACCCATGCATGTCGGTGGATTATTTTTATTTGAAATTCCTGAAAATGCACCTGAAACTTTTGTACATGATTTAGTTGAAGATATTAAACGCTCAAAAAGCATTCCTATTCCTCCGTTCAATAACCGTTTAAATGGCTTATTTTGGGATGAAGATGAAGAGTTCGATATCGATCATCACTTTCGCCACATTGCTCTGCCTCATCCTGGCCGTATTCGTGAACTTCTGGTTTATATTTCACAGCAACATAGTTCATTAATTGATCGTGCAAAACCTCTTTGGACTTGTGACATTATTGAAGGAATCGAAGGCAATCGCTTTGCCATGTATTTTAAAATCCATCATGCAATGGTCGACGGCGTTGCAGGGATGCGTTTGATTGAGAAATCACTTTCAAAGACACCAGAAGAAAAACATGTTGTTCCTTTATGGTGTGTTGAGAGCAAAAGAACTAAACGACTAAAAGTACCGACTCCAAGTACCAGTAAGATTAAGAGTATTTTAGGAGGCATTAAGTCTCAACTCGATATCGCTCCTAAAGTCATGCAAGAGCTATCTCAGACTATATTTAAAGAAATGGGCAAAAATCCTGATTATGTTTCTACTTTTCAGGCGCCAGTGTCGATTTTGAACCAAAGAGTCAGTGCTTCACGTCGTTTTGCAGCCCAATCATTTGAACTGAGCCGTCTTAGAAAGATTTCAAAAGTGTTAGGCGTAACAATTAACGATGTTGTACTCGCAGTATGTTCTGGTGCTTTACGTGAATATTTGATTAGTCAAAATAGCTTACCTAAGAAACCACTTATTGCCATGGTGCCAGCTTCATTACGCACCGATGATTCTGACATGAGTAACCGAATTACCATGATTCTGGCAAATTTAGGAACTCATAAAGACCAACCGTTAGAACGCCTAGAAATCATTCGTCGCAGCATGCAAAATTCAAAGCAACGCTTTAGCCGTATGACTGCGAATGAAATTTTAAACTATAGTGCGGTTGTTTATGGTCCGGCAGGATTAAACATCATGTCAGGAATGCTTCCTAAGCGTCAGGCGTTCAATTTAGTGATTTCTAATGTACCAGGACCACGTGAGCCGCTTTATTGGAATGGCGCGAAATTAGATGCGCTCTACCCTGCTTCAATTGTCATGGATGGACAAGCTCTAAACATTACCATGACCAGTTATTTAGATAAACTTGAAGTTGGATTAACCGCTTGTCGAAATGCTTTGCCAAAAATGCAAAACCTTTTGACTCACTTAGAAGATGAGATTCAACGTTTTGAAGAAATTATTGCAGAGAAACAGCTGAAACATCATTCAGCAAGTTAGAAAATTAAGGGGCTTTGAATTGGCCCCTTATTTTTTGATTGTGCGGCACTGGTTAAGTAACTGATGACATACTGAACGAATCATTGCAGTTGTGATCGGTACTTCTTTACCTTGGTCATTCAACATATAGCAGCTATTTACTGGCGTGCTTTCTAAAACATGTTTAAGACCGTTGCTAATTAAGTTTTCACTTACATTCATGGGTTATACCTCTTATTGTTTGCTAAGACGTTTAATAGGGAGAACGTCTAGGGCTACTGTATGTAAGTAGTATTTAAAATTCATGAATGAAAGTAAAATTTCAGTTGTAACAAGGATTAAGCGATATCTTGTTACAACTTTAACTTAAAATGATATCGTATTGCTCTTGCGTATATAAATTTTCGACCTGAAATTTAATGACACGATTGATGAAATGCTCTAAATCTGCCACTGCTGGCGCTTCTGCTGTTAATAATCGGTCAATCACTGAAGGATGGGCAACAACAGTAAAGCCACTCGTTGACTCAAATGCACGGGTATATCGTAATATCTCACGAAATATTTCGTAACACACTGTCTCTGCTGTTTTGACAAAACCACGTCCTTGACAGGTTGGACACGACTCACACAGCAAATGTTCTAACGACTCACGTGTTCGTTTACGCGTCATTTCGACCAGACCAAGTTCTGAAACTTGAGTGATTTTGGTCTTGGCGTGATCACGCTCAAGCATTTTTTCAAACTGACGCATCACCTCTTCACGGTGAATTGCCTCTTGCATGTCAATAAAATCAATAATGAGAATACCACCCAAATTACGCAGTCTAAGTTGACGCGCGATAACTTGAGTCGCTTCCATATTGGTTTTAAAAACGGTGTCCTCAAGACTACGACCACCGACATATGAACCCGTATTAACGTCAATCGTTGTCATGGCTTCAGTCTGATCGATCATCAAATAGCCGCCTGACTTCAAAGCTACGCGGGTTTGTAAGGCTTTTTGAATATCTTCTTCGACATTATAAAGATCAAATAGTGGTCGCTCGCCCGGATAATGAATGAGTCGACTCTGCATATTCGGGACAAATTCTTCAACAAACTCAAGAAGCTTCGCGTGAATCTCTCTCGAATCGACATAAATCTTTGCAGTTTCGTCGCTAGCCAAATCTCGAATAATACGTTGAGGTAATGGAAGCTCTTCAAAAATTAAGGAAGGAACAGCAACATCAATTTGTTTACGTTGAATGTATTCCCATAATTTACTCAGATAGCACATATCCTGTGCAATTTCTGCCTCATCTACGCCTTCAGCAGCTGTGCGTACAATCACGCTACCCGGCAAATTATGTTCAGATTGAATACCTTCGATAATATTACGTAGTCGTTCTCGCTCTTCTTCAGATTCAATACGCTGAGATACACCAATATGATTACCATATGGCATGAGAACCAGATAACGAGAAGGGATTGAAAGGTCAGTACTCAGACGCGCGCCTTTTGTTCCCAACATATCTTTCATTACTTGGACAGTAAGCGTTTGCCCGGGATGTAAGAGTTCAAAAACATTTGGGGTAGGTTGTGAACGAGGCCAAACCATATCATTGATATGTAAAAAGGCTGTTCGAGATAAACCAATATCAACAAAGGCTGCTTGCATGCCCGGAAGCACCCGCACGACTTTACCCTTGTAAATATTGCCGACTAGACCACGTTTGACTGTACGTTCGACATACAGCTCATTAACAGTTCCATTTTCGATTAATGCCACCCGACACTCCATAGGCGTGACATTAATAAGTAATTCTTCTGACATACATAAACTCAAAGCATTATAAAATTTTTATTAAAGAGTCAGAGAAGCTGTTAACTTTAACTTTGCCTAGTGTTCATCGACAATGCTATTCAATTAAGAATGATAACAACCTCTTATGTCTTTACTCTTTTTAATAACTGTGCAAATTCGTATAAAGGAAGTCCTACCACATTACTATAACTTCCTTGAATTTGGGGAATATATTGAGAAGCAATCCCTTGAATTGCATATCCACCGGCCTTCCCCACAGGCTCACCTGTAGCCCAATAATCTTCCATATCTTGCGTAGTTAGAGGCTGAAACTCAACTTGAGTTTGCACCACCTGACTTAACATTTTTTGTTGCGTAGCAATACATAATCCAGAAAACACATCATGCCAACGTCCAGATAATTGTTTCCAGATTTCAAAGGCATGATTTTTCGATTCAGGCTTACCAATAATTTGGCCATCAAGCCCAAGACTTGTATCGGCAGCAATAACGATTGCGTCTGGAAAAAGCTTCAATACAGTTTGTGCTTTTTCTCTAGCTAACCGTTCAACATAATGATGAACCAGCTCATTTTCATGAACGGACTCATCAATATCCGGACTATAGATTTCAAAATCCAAACCCAGTTGTTGCAATAGCTCCTTCCGACGAGGAGAGCTAGATGCTAAAACTATATGCGCCATTTTGCCAAACAATAATAGACGATTGGCCAAGTGATGATACTTGTCATCAATGGTTGCCAATGTCTAGCAATCGAAAAATGAATTCCACCCATGGTCTGCGTTACCCACATAAACACTAAATGAGCAATAATGACCAGAGTTGCAATTGTCCATAAATTACCAAAGGTTAAAATACGGCGCTCGCGAATTAAAAAACGGGTAAGAAAAGTCACAATTACAAAACTTAAAGCATTAAGGCCTAAAGGCGCATCAAGCAAAAGGTCTGTAAAAATCCCCATTCCAAATGCAAACCAGACCCCACACCATGTTGGCTGACATACCACCCAAAATAGCATAATCATTAACATGAATAATGGGCGCCAACCTGAAATATCGTAGGATAGCGGGTAAACCATGAGCACGGAGCCGACAATTACAGAGAGGATAATTCCCCATAATGGATCGTTTCGTTTTTCTCGTTTCAATTTAGCGATCGGCATATGGTTGCTCCTTCGCTAAAGAATCAGAGAAAAGTACGACTACATGATGACCTGTTGCTAATTGTGCGGCTGGTGTAACATCAATTTCTGCAAACTCGCCCGAATTATGACGTCTTATTTTGGCAACTGTACCCACTGCGTACCCTGCTGGGAAATGTTCACCCAAACCTGAGCTAAACACTTTATCACCCACTTGAATATTCGCACTCGTCGGGACATATTCCATTTTCAAACGACCCAAATCACCAGTACCAGAAACAATTGCCCGCATTCCAGTGCGCTCAAGACGTACTGAAAGTGAATGTTCTTTATCTGATAACAACATTACACGTGAGCTATGAGGATATACATTAATGATCTGTCCCATAATTCCTTTATCATCCAGAACCGTTTGACCGACCTTAAGATGGTCCATAGAGCCACGGTTAACAATAATGATATGACGTAATGGGTCTGCATCTGTCCCAATTACTTCAGCGATCTCCATACGTCCATCAATAATTAATGGAGTATCAAGAAGACCTCGCAAACGGGTGTTTTCAGCTGACAGTTCAGAAAGCTTCTGTAAACGAACCTGAGCTTGTAAAAGCTCAGCCTGCATCGCAGTATTTTCACGACGCAGTTGTGCTTCAGATTTTGTTTGTTGATTCAGCCATTCTCTCGACAGTACTGGATAACTAGCCAATGCATAAATTGGGTTATATGCAGCGTACAAGACATCCCTTGCTGGCTGAATTACATACGGCATGCGCCAATCAAAAAACAGCACAACCAAACATGTAATGACCGCAATAATGAACGAGCGGAAAGATGGCGGCTGTCTTGAAAAAATATTCGGTTGCACCGCCTAATCCTTAAACTTAACCAACAAAAAGCATGTCATGGTTCGGGTTGTCGAAGAATTCCAATACCTTACCACCACCACGGGTCACGCAAGTAAGAGGATCTTCAGCAACCACAACTGGTAAACCAGTTTCTTGAGCTAATAATTTATCGAGGTTACGAAGTAATGCACCACCACCTGTCAACACAATACCGCGCTCGGCAATATCAGAAGAAAGTTCTGGAGGAGTTTGCTCAAGTGCAGATTTTACTGCGCTTACAATATTTTGTAATGGATCAGAGATTGCTTGAGTAATTTCGTCAGAAGTTACAGTAATTGCGCGAGGCACACCTTCTGCAAGGTTACGACCACGTACTTCAATTTCTAATGTTGTGCCATCAGAAACAGCCATACCTACTTCTTTTTTAATAATTTCAGCAGTGGTTTCACCAATTACACAACCGTGAGCTTTACGAACATAATTGATGATTTGCTCATCAAAAACATCGCCACCGATGCGTAAAGAGTCAGCATAGACACAACCTTGCAATGAAATAATTGCAATTTCAGTTGTTCCACCACCAACATCCACAACCATAGAACCACATGCTTGTTCAACTGGCATACCTGCGCCAATTGCAGCAGCCATAGGTTCTTCAATGAGACGAACATCACGGGCACCAGCATTAAATACTGCTTCGCGAATCGCACGACGCTCGACCAAAGTTGATTTACATGGTACACATACAACTACACGAGGTGCAGGTGGGAACAAACGTTTTTCGTGAACTTTACCAATAAACTGATTCAACATGGTTTCAGTCACTTCAAAATCCGCAATTACACCGTCTTTCATTGGACGAATTGCAGAAATATTCGCAGGCGTACGGCCCAGCATTTGCTTAGCATCTAGACCTACAGCAGCAACAATTTTTTGTGAACCACTGTGACGAATTGCCACAACTGTTGGTTCATTTAATATAATGCCGCGGCCTGGTGCATAAATAAGTGTATTTGCTGTACCTAAATCAATGGCTAGATCCGGCGAAAACAAGCCAATTAGTCGTTTTAGAATCACGGTTCGTTCTCAGTTAAACTTTCATGTGGATGCAAGGTGGCAACTTTAAACTAAATGTGATGATTTGAACAAGTCAATCGCTTATTATAACGCACGATATTTTGAAAATTTTTAATACTGATTAGGTGATGTTATGTCTACATCGGATGCACAGCATTCAGCAGATTTAAATGCACAAACAGTTTCAGCAATCGCCAATCTTGCTCGATTGTCGCTCAATGATACGCAATCTGCTGAATATGCTCAAAGTCTAAATAAAATTTTAGGCATGATGGAAACCTTAAAAGGCATTGATACGGAAGGCGTAGAACCTTTGAAAAGCCCTTTTGACAATCCTCAACCTTTACGTGCTGATGTGGTAACGGAAAGCAATCATCGAGATGAATACCAAGCAGTTGCACCTGCAACTCAAGATGGTTTGTATCTTGTTCCTCGCGTGATTGAATAACTTTTACTCAATTAACCCATCTTCCCTATTTTGAATGTAAAGAAATTTTACTCATGACTGATTTACATCGCTTATCAATTCGTGAACTTGCTGAGGGCTTAAGCCAAGCGAAGTTTTCATCTCGCGAACTGACTGAACATTATTTGCAACGTATTGCTAAAATTGACCCACTGGTAAAAAGCTATGTGACGGTTACACCTGAACAGGCGCTCGCGGAAGCTGACGCTGCGGATGCTGCTTTAAAAGCAGGTAATGCAACTGCTCTAACGGGTATTCCACTTGCTCATAAAGATATTTTTTGTACCAAAGGCATTAAAACAACTGCTGGTTCAAAAATTCTTGATAACTTCATCTCTCCTTACGATGCAACTGTTGTTGAAAAAACTAAAGCTGCTGGTCTTGTCACTTTAGGTAAAGTGAACATGGACGAGTTTGCAATGGGTTCAACTTCAGAAAGCTCATATGTTGGCGCAACAAGTAACCCATGGGCGCTTGACCATGTTCCTGGTGGTTCATCAGGTGGTTCTGCTGCGGCTGTAGCGGCTGATTTAGCGCCTTTCGCTACGGGTACAGATACAGGTGGTTCAATTCGCCAACCTGCTTCTTTCTGTGGCTTAACAGGCTTAAAACCAACCTATGGTCGTGTATCTCGCTTCGGTATCATTGCTTACGCATCATCTTTAGACCAAGCAGGTCCAATGGCACGCTCTGCTGAAGACTGTGCGTACCTGATGAATGTAATTGCAGGTCACGATACAAAAGACTCGACTTCGGTTAAAAAAGAAGTTGATGACTACGTTGCGAACTTAAATGGCACATCTGTAAAAGGCTTACGTATTGGTATTCCTAAACAGTACTTTAACGTTGCAGGCTTAGATGCAGACGTAAAAGCACGTGTCGAAGAATCATTGAAAAAGCTTGAAGAAATGGGTGCAACGCTTGTTGAGATTGACCTCAACATGACTGAAGCCTATGTACCAACGTATTACCTCATCGCGCCTGCGGAAGCATCATCTAACTTGTCTCGTTACGATGGCGTTCGTTATGGCTACCGCTGTGAAAACCCAGCTGACTTGATGGATCTTTACAAGCGTTCACGTTCAGAAGGTTTTGGTCCAGAAGTTCAACGCCGTATCTTAATTGGTACCTATGCACTCTCTGCGGGTTATTACGATGCTTACTATGTGAAAGCTCAAAAAGTACGTCGTTTAATTCAACAAGACTTCTTAAAAGCATTTGAAAATGTAGACGTGATTGCTGCCCCTTCTGCACCAACAACTGCTTATAAAATTGGTGCGAACTTAAGTCCAACTGAAATGTATTTAGGCGATATCTATACACTTGCAGTGAACTTAGCAGGCTTACCAGCGATTAATGCTCCTGTTGGTTTTGATAAAGACAGCTTACCCGTAGGCTTACAATTAATTGGTAACTACTGGTCAGAATCACAATTGTTGTCGATTGTTCATCAATACCAACAAAACACCGATTTCCATACTCAACGTGCGGCAATTGCTGAGGAGAATGCATAATGGCTGAAGCTCAAAAGTTGAAATTGATTGACGGTTGGGAAGTCGTTATTGGTATCGAGATTCACACTCAGCTTGCAACCAATTCTAAAATTTTCTCAGGTTCATCGACTGAATTTGGTCAAGACCCAAATACACAAGCGAGCCTTGTCGACTTAGCAATGCCAGGTGTACTCCCTGTTTTGAATGAAAAAGTGGTTGATCTTGCTATCCGCTTTGGTTTGGGTATCGATGCATACATCGACCAAGCCTCTGTGTTTGCACGTAAAAACTACTTCTACCCAGACTCTCCAAAAGGCTACCAAATTAGCCAAATGGATAATCCAATTGTTGGCTTGGGTCATATCGACATTCAACTTGAAGATGGCACAACAAAACGCATTGGTGTAACTCGTGCTCACCTTGAAGAAGATGCGGGTAAATCTATTCATGACCAATTTGAAGGCATGTCTGGGATTGACTTAAACCGTGCTGGTACACCTTTACTTGAAATCGTTTCTGAGCCAGACATGCGCTCAGTTGAAGAAGCAGTGGCATATATCAAATCAATTCACACCCTTGTGCGGTGGTTAGGTATTTCCGACGGTAACATGGCTGAAGGTTCATTCCGTGCGGACTGTAACGTATCTTTACGTCGTCCGGGTCAACCGTTTGGTACGCGCTGTGAGCTTAAAAACCTCAACTCATTCCGTTTCATTGAACAAGCGATCAATGTTGAAATTGAACGCCAAATGGAAATTTTGGAATACGGTGGAAGTATTGACCAAGAAACTCGTTTGTTCGATCCAAACAAAATGGAAACGCGTTCAATGCGCTCTAAAGAAGAAGCGAACGATTACCGCTACTTCCCAGATCCAGACTTGTTACCAGTGATTATTGCAGATGAGCAAATCGAAGCTGCTCGCGCTGCACTTCCAGAGTTGCCTGCTGCACGCCGCGCACGCTTTATCGCAGACTTTGGTGTAACTGAATACGATGCACATGTACTTACGCTCTCACGCGAAATGGCAGACTTCTATGAGGCTGTTGTGGCTGCTGCGGGCGGTGCTGCGCAAGGTAAAGTATCTGCAAACTGGGTAATGGGCGAATTCTCAGGCGCATTAAACAAAGCGGGCCTAGATTTGGCTGACTCACCTGTTTCTGCTGAACAGCTTGGCGGCATGATTGCACGTATTATTGACAACACCATTAGCGGTAAAATTGCTAAACAAGTCTTTGGCTTTATGTGGGAATCGGAAGGTAAATCTGCCGATGAAATCATTGCTGAAAAAGGCTTAAAGCAAGAAACCGACACAGGTGCAATTGAAGCAATCATTAAAGAAGTACTTGCAGCTAATGAAAAAATGGTTGAAGAGTATAAGTCTGGTAAAGAAAAAGCCTTTAACGGTCTTGTTGGTCAAGTCATGAAGGCTTCTAAGGGTAAAGCCAACCCTGCTCAAGTAAATGAATTAATGAAAAAATTAATTGGTTAATTTGACTAGCCAACTCAACAAAAAGCCTCGATTTATCGGGGCTTTTTTATATCCATCTAAAGCATCCTTCGACTAAAGAATGCACTTTTTTCCTAAAGAATTACTCAGTGACTGTGCTAATTTAAATTAAGAATTTAGATAACTTATATTTTAAAAAGAGAGATTAATCATGTCTAAAAAGATTTTAATGTTAGTCGGTGACTATACCGAAGACTATGAAACTATGGTTCCTTTTCAGTTCTTAACTGGTTTAGGTTATACCGTGCATGCTGTTTGCCCGAATAAAAAGAACGGCGATCATATTGCAACCGCTATTCATGATTTTGAAGGCGAACAAACTTATAGCGAAAAACGAGGCCACAACTTTGCAATTAACTATGATTTTGATGCCGTTAATACCGAAGACTATCTAGGCCTAGTCATTCCGGGTGGTCGTGCACCCGAATATTTACGTATGAATGATCGCGTTGTCGAAATTGTACGTGAATTCGATAGAGTGAAAAAACCAATTGCAGCCGTATGCCATGGCGCTCAGTTACTCGCAGCGGCAGATGTATTACAAGGTCGCCTCTGCTCAGCTTATCCAGCATGTGCTGCCGAAGTAAAATTGGCAGGTGGACAATACGCAGATATTGCTGTGACTGAAGCAGTTACAGATGGTCATTTGGTGACTGCCCCAGCTTGGCCTGCACATCCAGCTTGGTTAGCACAATTTGTAAAAGTTTTAGGCGCTAAGATTACGATCTAAATAGACCTCTTCATCCTAATTAAAATAAAGCCTGCTGATTAAATAGCAGGCTTTATTACTAAAATAGAAAAAAGATTTTTTATCTTGTGATTCCCAACTTATTCCAAATCTCTGGTGTTAAAAACGTAGTCACTAATTTATTTAAATCGATATAGCGCAATGTGCCCTGCAGTTGCTGTTTAACTGCGGGATCTTTAACAATATCTTCACCAGCACTTTGGCCTAACTGCTGGAAAGCTTCTCCAACCGCCTTAACACCTTCAGCCTGAATCACAGCTTTAGTTTGGGTAGAACATTGCTCCACAATCACACGTTGTAAAACCTGCGCCAGTTTCTGATCTAACTGATCCTTTTGCTCAGGCGTTACATTACTAAATGCTTTTAAATCAGGATGGGCAGCTAAAGCCGTAAATGTCCATTGAAGCACCGTGGTCTTGTCTGAAGCCGTTGTAGCCTTAACTAAACAGTCACTTAACTGATCAACCGTTGGACCAGCCATCGTAATTTGGGTTGTACCCAGTACAGCAGCTGCCATACAAACTGAACGGCTCAAATGTGAAAACTTACGGCGAGCAATCGCATAAACTTGACGTGACATGGGTCTAGCTCCAATAAACAATCTGTTCTTTGTATCACAGAGCTAGTGGTGTTACCTGTTATGACTCTGTAAATCGTCTATTTCTTCAAATTTAACAACTACTTTAATAATTAGCCCATTCCCGCATAATTCCATGCTTCTGGAATATTGGGCTGTTCTGGTGCTTTATTTAAATCAATATTTAAGTTTCTACTGCCGTTATATGATTTCTCACTTGAATCTGAGGCAGGTGATACGCTTAAACTATAACGATAGCGAAATTGCCACAACATAGGTTTAATCGGACGAATATCTAGATTAAGACTATCTTCATCATGACAATTTCCTTTAGAACTCTCATAATCTTGCTCAGAAAAACATGCTCTAATCATCCGACTAAAACTAAATGGATAGTTCGCAATAAATTGATGTGTCGTTCCAGAATCTTTTAACTCATAAAAGCTAACCCGTTCAATTCCAGCCCCACCACCCGAATACATTTCAGAAAGCTGATCAATTATTGCAATTGCATAACGATTTTGGGTCATGGGAAAAAGCTTAGGAAAGATAAACTGTCCATCAGATGTACCCTCCTTTTGAGTAGAGAGATTTACATGCCACTGTTTCGATAGTTTGAGTCCCTTTGCAGAGTCGTTAAATTGAATAATATCTCCACCTGACAAAAGCCATAACTGCCGATCTGCTGTTTTTAAAACCCGCCATTGATCCGGATGCTCGCAAAGCTTTTTAACTTGTATGCAAAGTTGCGCCTGCTCATTCTGACTTAATTGTGTTTTTTTAAACTCTAAAATACTTAAGGGCGCAGCAAAAGCAGGCTTGGCAAAACAAGCAAACATTCCTGCTATAACCAAGAAAGCTATCTCTATTTTACTTTTAATCATTTTTTTATTTTCCTAATGATATTTCTTTTCAACAAATTAGCTATTTTACAATAGCTTCAATTCGATCAAGCTCCCACACCCCACCTGCTGCCAAGCCTTTGCACATCCCTGTCCACATATCTTTTGTGTGTACAAAACTCTTGCCGTCCCATACCCATTCTTCACTTGCCCAACAATCGCCGATGCCTCTTCCTTTTTGAGCACTACTAATAATACCGCTATCGAAATCAGAAGCTGTTTCTGTCACAAACGTTGCTTTACCAGTCAAAGACTCATCGAGCACCCATGCCCCATACCCTTCGTTATAAGCCCCTCTCCAACACAATGTAGTCGCCAAAACTTTCTTATTGGTTAGTTTATATAGCTCGATTTCTTGTGGTTCAGCTCCATCACTATTACCGCCATAAATTCCTTCACAAAAGTCTTCTTTAGGATTCTGATTAGCTGCCATCAAGCTACGGTGTATTGTTTGATACTTCTTGCTTTTCGGTTGTAGCGTTAAATAAGGTTTAGCTGTCGTTTTAATGCGTTTAACAAGTAGTTTTGACTCAGGCATAAGTACTTTAGCTTCATTGGCACTGCCCTTTTTAACTAAAGCACCAACAGTTCCAATACGCTTCTGAAAATCATCCATTTTTAATAGCACAGCGGTCATTCCTGCATCAGAAATTTTCCATTCATGCTGTGCATTTTTAAATACAATTTCAGTTTTCTGTTTAGACTGCTGTAGTACAGCGTTGACTTGTGAATTATTCAATTTCCCCATCAATGGCAAATCGGTACCATCTATAGTTACAGTGCCTAAATCTTTGCCATTTACATAAAAATGAATATTTTTAAGCTGATTCGCTGGCATGCTTTGTTCATAGTCAGACAAAGCAAACTCAGCTTGCACAGCTTGTTTTGGCCCTGCTTTACGTATCAATAAAAGCGATGCCGGATTATCGCCATTTTCTTCATTTTGATAGCCTGCGGCTTTACATGTACCCGTATTGCTACAAGAGATTTCCCATTCTTGGTGTGAAAATGAAATACCTTTTATGTCTTGAGCAAAACCATAAGAACTGATGACTGATAAACAGCAAATTGAAAGGATTTTTTTCATTTTTTCATGTCTCTGCTGGTCTGTTTTATTATGAAGTTAAAAACAGTTTTAAATTTTGAATTGCCTTATAGTTTAAAAGAATATGTTAGATTTATATAAGATTTAAATTGATTACTTTCTAAAAATGAAAAAATTAAATTTTCTATTATGCACAGCATTGGTCAGTCTAATTTCAACTGCTTATGCAGAAGTAAAAAGCTTTACTCCCCATTTCCCAAAGTTTTATAGCTCTGCTGCAACCCGCAAAGCAGATAATCAGTTCTACGCCCTAGGAGAAGCAAAGTTTTTAAACGGCGTTACAGTGCCGTTTTATGGTGTTACAGCACAAAGCCCGACAGAGAATGGCTTACTTAAAGACTTTGAAACTTGTACACCTAAAAGCTGCCATTTTAATTTTAAACTCGATGCTCAGCATGCAAAACAACTCAAGCTTCTTGCATTACCTGAATCAGGTTTAGTACTCGTTCCAAGAAATTGGCAAGATGTGCAAGCAAATGCAGGCGCTAACAGGACGGGTTTTGCTCTAATAATGAGTAAAGATCAAAAACAAGCAATAGAACTCTATGATTCTTCATTTTGCGTTGGTTGTGGGCTACCAAATGCAACGCTCTATTTCCCAGAATTGTTAAAAGAAAGTCTTGAAAATGAATTCGGTGGCTATAAAGACCCTAAAAAACTCATCAATATTGTTCATCCTTCTAAAAAAGTGGCTTTTTTTAGTTATCAAATTCCACAAGTGAACAATAAAACGCATGGTATTGCTAAATATGATGATGAAGACACTTTTAACTATAAAGAGATTCAAGTCACCTTAGATAAATCTCAACAGTCTTTAGTAGGACCTATCCTTAATTTTTATAATACAACCCATTAATCCAATGCTTATAAAAAACCCGCTTTCGCGGGCTTTCTTTTATTTATGCAATGTTGATTCAAAAGCTTTTAAACGCTTGTAAATCGAAAGTAATTCAATAATTGTTGGCCAAGACGTAATAAGATATTGAAACGACTTACGAACCTGTTGGAAAACATTAAGAATTTGCATCATAACACCTAAAGTAACAACACCTGCAGCAATTGAAGGTGCTAATATAAAAATGCCATAAAGATTATCTAATTGAAGGTACCATATACGAACTAAATTAAAATAAGCATAATGAAAATACAATCTAAAGTAGTTTAGCCTAACCTTACCGAATAATTCCTTTAGTGTTATCGGATCAGCCCTATCTGAATAATCTTCCCCATATACTAACTCTTTACGATATGCCGCTTCGACTTTTTGATTATTAAACTCTAATCCTGGTAGTTTATATCCAACTAACATGAGTATGACTGTTCCTAAAACAGCCCAACCAATTGCAGCAATCATTAAAGCATGAGGAATTTCTCCTACAACAGGTAAAACTTTTATATGCGACGATAATTGCAAAAGAATTGGTAAGAAGGCAATTAAAGTCATAATTGCTTCGATAAAACTAACACCTAAACTTTCTGAAGTTTTAGCAAAACGCATTGTATCTTCTTGTACACGCTGAGAAGCCCCTTCAATAAGTCGCAATTTAGCCCAGTATTGAGTATAAAATTCATTCATTGCTGTTCGCCATCTAAAAATATAATGGCTTACAAAAAATAAATTTATGACCCCTATTGTTACATAAACCATTGCAATATATATGAACGTCAGCATTTCAGTATATAACTGAGCAACCTCTCCACCACCACTTGATACCATTTTTTGAATCAAATTATAAAATGGTTGATACCAAGCATTTATTACTACATCAACTTGAACACTGAACCAGATATTAAATAAAATAAATGCTGAACCCCAGATAGACCATCGCTGCCATGGATTATTGGAAATAATTTTCCAAAAACCAGCAAAAAGTGTTGTGGAGACTAAAAACCAAAGATAGAACCACAAAAAAGCAGGTGACCAGAAGCGACTTACCCCTATAGGTGACTCAGCATCTGCATAACCATGAGGAAAGCCTACATACTGCCCCCAGTGTTCTCCCCCTGTATACCAGAGCACCATATTTAGCGCGAGCCAAATAACTACAGATATAAAAAAATACCGTGGAGACGGAAAAAATGATTTGAACATTGAGCGTGGATATCCTTATATTTCTTCAAATTTACAATGGAAGGAATACTAAAACCTAAACCTTAAAATTGTGAAGGGCAAAGTTTAGAGAATTGTCAATTTTTCCGGTTTCATTGAAGGATTTGATCGTTTTTTTGTAAATTCATCCCTTTTTGGCAATTTAATCCATTTAAATTACCTTGTATATGACTCTTGATAGAGCCATATACGGCTTTTATAACACAGCAATATCAGAGATTAAATCTCTTCTTTACGAACAATATAGCCTTCCAACTGCATTGCCTGAATCAGCAAATCTAGATCTGAAGCGCTTTTAAGCTCAACGTCAACACTCACGGCGCTTTCTTTGGCACGGCTTGTTGCTGCAAAGCGCTCATGACGTAGTTCATAAATATTACCGCCTTGCTCAGCAATGATTGCTGTTAAACGGGCTAAAGCACCTGGGTTATCTGGTAATTCAACACGAATACGAACCATACGCCCTGTACGCGTTAAATGACGTTGCAATACAGAGACCATAACGCGTGTATCAATATTGCCACCAGAAAGCACTACACCAAGCTTATGACCTAAAAATAGATCAGGACGAGACATAATTGCAGCAATACCTGTCGCACCGGCCCCTTCACATACTGTTTTCTCAATATTGAGTAACAGCGCAATTGCCTCTTCAATCATGTCTTCAGTAACAACAACAATGTCATCAACATATTCTTTAGCAACTTGAGTTGTAAGCTCACCCGGAGTTTTTACTGCAATACCTTCTGCAACTGTAGAGCCCATTGAAACAGCATGCTGATAATTGCACAGAAGTTTCGCCATACTTGGATATACAACCGATTGCACCCCAATCACTTTAATTTTGGGATTGATAGCTTTAGCAGCAATCGCAATACCAGAAATTAGACCACCACCACCAATTGGCACAACTAAAATGTCTAGTTCAGGCACCGCTGCAAGCATTTCAAGCGCAATGGTTCCTTGACCTGCAATAATTTCTGCATCGTCAAATGGATGAATAATTGTTAAAGATTCTTCTTGTGCAACACGATGCATTTCAGCAGCAGCTTCTGAAAAGTCTTGTCCGTGCAAAATAACGCGTGCCCCATATTCACGCACTCGCTGTACTTTTACATTAGGTGTAGATTTAGGCATCACAATGGTCGCTGTTACGCCTGTACGTTGAGCATGATACGCTACGCCTTGCGCATGATTGCCTGCCGAAGCGGCAATAACACCATGTTGTTTTTCTTGGTCAGATAAACACAACAGTTTATTCAGTGCACCCCGTTCCTTAAAAGAAGCTGTAAATTGTAAGTTTTCAAATTTCAGCCACATCTCAGCCCCTAAGGTTTTAGAAATGGTTTCTGAGAAAACAAAAGGAGTTTTTACGACTAAACCTTCTAAACGCTCTGCGGCAGCATGAACATCATCTAATGTTGGAAACCCATTTTTAACCTGTTGCTGTATCATTTATCTAGTCAGCCTCAATACATTACAAATCAATTATTTTTTAAAAATGACATCAATATTTTATATTGGTCATCAGAGTTTTCAGCATATCCAACATATACCTAATATACAAAAATTTTTATTCCAAAAATTAAGGATTTAAATTCACATAAAAAAAGCCCTATTCAGGCTTTTTAATTAATTTTCAAATAATTAACATCAAATTATTGAGTTTGTGCACTTAACCCTTCAGTAGACATATTCTGTTCAGCTATTTTTTCATCAATAGCAAACTGAATATCAGAAAGTTTGGCATTGGCTGCATCGATGCCAGATTTCATGGTAGCTTCACGACCTTTCACATCAAAAATATGCGCTTTTTCTCTTAAATCTGGCTGAATAACAACATCCGCATATTGTAATTCTTCTGCCGCCAAACGACCTTGCATAATATTAATATTCTGGTTAAACAGTCCCCAGACATTCGATGTTTCTGTATAAATAGGCTGAGCTAAAATATCAACGGCAATAATCACATCAGCACCTAAGTCACGTGCAACCTCAACTGGTACAGGACTGACCAAGCCACCATCTACATATTCAGATTTACCAATTTTAGTGGGTACAAACATACTTGGAATCGAAGCAGATGCTCTTACGGCCTGCCCAGTATTACCATAGTTAAATACGGTTTTAGTGCCATGCTTTAATTCGGTTGCAACCACATACATTGGGATTTTCATTTTTTCGAGTGGGACATTATTTACTTGCTGGTTAACGTAGTTTTCTACTTTTTTACCATCAAAAAAACCTTTTAGTCCGATACTAATATCACGCACATCACCAGCTTTCATTTTTAAAGCAGTATCACGTAATTGAGCAGGACTTTTGCCACTGGCATAAAGTGCTCCAACAATACTACCCGCACTGGTACCTACAATAAAATCGGGTCGGATACCATGTTGCTCCAAAACCTCAATGACACCGATATGAGCATAACCTCGTGCTCCACCACTACCCAATACGAGTGCAACGATAGGACGTTTTTGCTGTTTTTTAATTCGTGCAAATGGCTGATCAACAGAGCGAGCATACGCCTCTGCTGTTGGTGATTTTAGCGCAGCAGATAAGTGTGTAGTGGTCTGGCATCCTGCCAACACCATAGAGAGTCCGAGAACCCACAATTTAAGCTGTTTCATGGCCTATCTTCGCACTATGAGGTTTAAGTTCGGATTGCAATTTTAGTTGCTAGTCTCGTTAAAAGCTGTATTGAATTTATTTAATTTGTCATGTTTAAAATTTAGACTCAAGTATTTTATTTATCCCCCTTATGAAAAAGGCCCCTTATTTATAAGAGGCCTTTTGTAACTTACCAGATATCTGAATCAACTTTTTTCTTCAATTCCGGATATTTATCAATTTTAAACTCAGGCTCTTTAATGCCTTTTTTCAATTGTTCACGGTAATCTTTCAACAATGTGCGTGCCATCGGTGTTAACAGTAAAATTGCAATCAAGTTAATGGTTGCCATGATACCCATAAACAAGTCAGCCATAGACCAAACGAGTGGAACACTACCAATTGCACCGAAGTACACCATCACCAATACAAAAATACGGAAGATGAACATGACTTTCGGGTTGTTATTAATAAACTGCACATTACCTTCTGCATAGGCATAGTTACCTAATACAGCTGAATAACAGAACAAGAATAATAGAACAGCAAGGAAGTCCGATCCCCAATGCCCAACTTGAGTTTCTAAAGCACGTTGAGTTAATTCAACACCAACAAAACCTGCATCTTGGTAAACACCAGAAACCAAAATAATGATTGCAGTACTTGTACATACAATGAAAGTATCTACAAATACACCGAGCATTTGTACCAAACCTTGGTTTACAGGATGTTTTACATCAGACGCAGCCGCTGCGTTTGGTGCAGAACCCATACCAGCTTCGTTAGAGAACAAGCCACGCTTAATCCCTTGCATCATTGCCATTGACACTGCTGCACCAAAGAAACCACCTGCTGCAGAATTAAAATTGAAAGCTTCAGTCACAATCAGCTTTAAAATATCAGGTAAAATCGCATAGTTACTGATTGCAATATAGAGAGCAACAGATAGGTAAAGACCTGCTTTTAAAGGTACAAACATCTCTGCAAATTTAGCGATACGCTTGATACCACCAAAAATTGCCAATGCAACCATAACAACAAGCGCAATACCAACCCATGAAATTTCTAGATCAACGCCACCTAAATGAGCAATAACATTGGCTTTATCCCAACCCCAAGCATGTGAAGATGCATTAGCAATCGCGTTGATTTGAACTGAGTTAAATACGAAACCGTAGGTAAAGATCAATGCAAGTGCGAAGACCACACCAAAGGTTTTACTGCGCAAACCTTGAGTAATATAGTAGGCTGGTCCACCACGGAACTGTTTACTCTTACTATCTCTAACTTTAAATAGCTGAGCAAGCGTAGACTCAATAAAAGCAGAGCTCATACCAAGAACAGCAGTTACCCACATCCAGAAAACTGCACCAGGACCGCCAATTGCGATAGCAATTGCTACACCAGCAATATTACCTACCCCAACACGGCTCGCAAGGCCAGTTACAAACGCCTGAAAAGGTGTAAGACCATGCTCATCTTCCCCTTCTGTACGACTACTTTTCATCACTCGGATACTTTGCAAGAACATGCGAATTTGCACAGCTCCTGTTAAGACCGTATAAAAAATACCTACAGCTAGCAAGAAAATAACCAAAAAGTCCCATAAAGGGTCATTAAAAAATTTTACCCACGACATCAGTGTGGCATTGAGTTGTTCATTCATACTCGGTCCGCTTACGTTCCTTGCTAATGTGCTAAAAGCACATGCCAAAATACTGCAATAAACAAAAAAGCCCCTAGAAACCGGGACTTTTCAGTAAATTCAAGAAAAAACTTTTAATGTCAATTGAATAGCAATTACCGTCACAAGTTTAAGCAACATCATGCCCAACACTAAGCCTTTGAAGGTTGCATGAGAGAAAGCGACCTTCAGATAAAATAATATCATTGCGCTACTGAACTTTTCCGCTTTCGGAAAAACAGTATGCATCGACTCAGCTACAAACTTGGAAACTAACAAATGACCACCGCTAAATAAACTCGTCTAATGATTCCCATCAGTTAAGCGAGTTTTACAAAATCTGGATTTAAGCCAATAAGCATATTTACATATACTTTTGAACAAATGTCTAAACTGGATATAAATTTCAAAGACTGTAACGAGCCATCGCCATAACGCGATTATCTGCGCCCTTTTCTTCATGATCAAAGAAGAGTGCGTTTAGACCTGTACTAAGCTGTTGTATTTTTTGTGGCTCAGTAGCTGCTTGAGTTACGTTCATTTTCATGGTTGCAATGGTAATCGCCAATCCTTGTTTCATGAACTGCTTGTTGATGAGTGGTAAACTCATGTAAAGCTCCTATACCTCGTGTATTTCTCCATTTCTGCATCTAAATCCTTTTTGTAAAAGAATTTTGTTTGCAGCCAGCATTTCCTAACGTGAGTATGGAGAAATCATACCTGCGTAAAAAAGTCGGTATTATGCAGAAATTTAAAGTTTTGTGTATATTTTTCATTAAAATTTTATATAAAAAATGGTCATATTTTATATAAAACTATCCGTTTTGTACTGTTTTTAAACATATTATACCTTTATTTCAATTGAATATTTTTCACCCACTCACTGTTATGCTTTTATTTTTATAACCGACAAAATCACCCTATTTTGTCTATTTAAATCTAAAGTGGCATATTCGAATTATAATTAATCAGACAATATGTCTAGACTAATTAAATTATCATACCTGTAAGGATATCTCTTTTCTAATATTTTTTGCTTATAAATGAAGTACTTTCAAAATATGAAAGTAAGCTTCAAAAAGTATGAAATATTTAAGAAAAAGATGTAGGAGTACTCATGAATCTGGAACAAGTTCGTCTCGTTGATGAAGCTATCACTTCTCGACATTCTGTCCGCGCTTTTTTAAATACTCCAATTGAGTCAGAAGTCATTAAAGATATATTACAAGTCGCAAGTCGAGCTCCTTCTGGAACAAATACTCAACCATGGAAAGTCTATGTGGTAACAGGCAATAAGCGTGATGAAATGGTAGAGCGTGTTTGTGCAGCACAAATTGAAGTTTCAAAAAACCCAGAACTTGCAGAAAAATATAAAGAAACCTTTGCCTATTATCCTGAGAAATGGATATCGCCGTTTATTGATCGCCGCCGTGAAAATGGTTGGGGACTCTATGGTCTACTCGAAATCAAAAAAGGCGAAAAAGAAAAAATGGCGGAACAGCAGTTACGTAATTTTAAACTATTCGATGCTCCAGTCGGCCTGTTCTTCACTGTAAATAAAACAATGGGAATCGGGTCTAAAATGGATATCGCAATGATGATCCAGAACGTGATGGTTGCTGCTAAGGCACGTGGTTTAGATACATGCCCACAAGCAGCTTGGAACCATTTTCACCCTGTTGTTTTAGATATCTTGGATGCATCAGATGAAGAAGAGCTCGTATGTGCAATTGCGTTAGGTCATGCTGATCCCAACCACATTGTAAATACCTTTATTACCCCTAGAGAACCAGTTGAAAATTTCGCAGTTTTTCTAGACGAATAATATATAAGTAGCCATTCTCTTAAAACTATGAGAATGGCTTTATTGTTACCTGTTTCGTCGCTTTTAATACGACAATAAAACCGCTTAGTGTAAATAACACCATTATCACGCCCATATTGAGCGATGCAGACCAAATAAGGAAATTAAGTAATACACCACCTAAAAGACCGCAAGCGAATTGCATACTTCCCATGATTGCACTCGCTGTACCTGCGCGAGCGCCTTGTTTGGACATTGCCAACGCCATTGCATTTGGTCCTGTTAAACCAATGCCTGAAATCGCTAAAAATAGCCCTAACATTACAAGCCATAAAGGTGCCGCAGGAATTAAACCAGCAATTAATACAATGCTTGCCCCTGTCACTTGTACCATTGAACCAGCTCTTAAACGTTTAGTGATTTCAACACGTGTTGTTAAGTGCTTATTTAAAGATGACATCAACATAATGCCAAAAGCATTTAGTCCAAATACATAAGCAAACTCTTGTTGATTGAGTCCGTACTGGTCCATGAAAACTGCTGGTGCCGAGCTGATATAACAAAATAGCGCTGCTCCTGTTAAACACCCTGCAAACATAGGTAAACGGAAGCTCGTATCTTTGAAAATAGCCCCATAGAGAGTCACTACTTGATATGGTGAAAGCTTAAGCCTTTTATCAGTTGCCAAGGTCTCTTTAAAGAAGAAATGTACACACAACCAACATATGACACCGACAATTGAAAGGGCAATAAAAATAGCTTGCCAAGGAAACCAGATTAAAATCCATGCTCCAATCATAGGTGCCAAAATTGGTGCAAGTCCCATTACAATCATCATGCTTGAAAAAGCTTGTGCCGAGCCTTGAACGTCTAATTTATCGCGTATTGCTGCACGAGCCATGACCACGCCCACACAGCCACCTAAAGCTTGCAAAATACGAGCAGCAATCAAGCCCCATTCATTTGTCGCCAATACGCAAAATAAGCTTGCGACTGCGTAAAGTGCGAGGCCAAAATAAAGTGGTTTTTTTCTACCAATACGGTCGCTTAGAGGACCATAAACCAACTGCCCAACAGCTAAACCAAAAAAGTACGCTGGTAATGTATTTGCCACCATTTGCGTACTTACCCCAAAATCATGAGCCATTTGTGGCAAAGCAGGTAAGTACATATCGATGGATAATGGCCCTAAAGCCGTAAGCAAAGCGAGCAGCATAATCCAGCCAATAGAGTATTGACGCTGGGCTGTTTGTTCAGACATAACGATATTTCATTTTTCAATCATTTGCATACAGACAAGCTTACACTGTCTATCGTATGATTTGTGCAACATTGGTGTAGAAATACACAAATCCTTTATCACTCAGGTTGATCAGCAAGGACTTCCTTTGAAATCTTGGTTTAAACGCCTAAAAAGAGCGACTTATAACACAACATTTATGTATAACGTACGAATGCTGATAGCCTTTTCAGGAACTGCTTTCGTGCCTTATTTTTTAGGCTATCAATTAGCAACCATTCCACTCACTTTAGGTGTAGTCGCAGCAGGTTTAAGTGATATTGATGATCGCTTTTCCGTGCGAATCATGAACCTGATTTATACTTATATTGGGTTCTTCGTTACCGCTGCTTCCGTACAACTACTTTTCCCCTACCCCATGGCTTTTGCTTTAGGGTTAATTGCATCATGTATTGGCTGGATTTTACTCGGTTCATTAGGACGTCGTTACGCAACCATCTCTTATGGCTGTTTAGTTGTTTCAGTCTATACCATGCTAGGTGTGCACCTTTTTGATCATTGGTATATCCAACCTGCCCTTTTAGTTGCAGGCGCTGCATGGTATGGCCTCATTGCTACTATTAGCTTTTTATTATTTCCGGTTCGACAACTACAAGACAAACTGGCTGCGTCTTATGCATCCCTAGGCGATTTTCTTTTTGCAAAATCAAATTTGTTTGATGTAGATATGACCCCTGCCAGCTATCAGCAAAGCATGATCGAGCTGTCGTTAGAAAACGGTAAGTTAATTACGATTTTTAATGACTTAAAAACAGCTTTACTGACTCGTTTAAAAGGCGACCGTGGACAAAAAGATACCCGCCGAAGCTTACATTATTATTTTGTTGCTCAAGATATTCATGAACGTGCTGACTCAGCCCATATTGATTATCAAAAATTAGCCAAAATTTTTCAGCACAGTGATATTTTATTTAGATTCCAACGAATTTTGGCGGTTCAAGGTAAAGCTTGCCAAGAGTTAAATGAATGTATTTTGCAACACAAACCTTATAACCATAATAAAAGGTTTAAACAAAGCTTTGAAAATCTACGCCTCTCTTTAGAGAAGTTACGTCGTGATCAGCATTATGACCTTTTATGGGTAAATGCTCTTTTCGCTTTATACCAAAATTTAAAGTCTATCGATTCCCAGTTACTCAACTTGGAAACTGAACAACACATTCAATCTGATAAAGTAAAACAAGCCGAGAACCAGCTGAAAGATGATGATTTACAAGGATGGAATGATATTGTCATCCGAATAAAACAGAACCTAACTCCTGAATCTGTGCTGTTCCGCCACGCAATTCGTGTCTCGATTGTTTTGTTTATCGGATATGTCTTTATTCAAATGACCCATATTGAATATGGGTACTGGATTATGCTTACAGCTCTATTTGTAAGCCAACCCAACTTTAACGCAACCAAGCGCCGCTTACGTTTACGAATTGTTGGGACATTAGTTGGTATTGTCGTTGGACTTGCGATTATCTTCTTAATTCCTTCGACAGAAGGACAACTATTCATGTTGATATTAAGTGGAGTCCTGTTTTTTGAATTACGCAGTAAACAATATGCGCAGGCAACTGCCTTTATCACCATTTTGGCATTAATTAACTTTAATCTAGATGGTTCAGCAATGGCTGCTGCCATTCCTCGATTTGTAGATACTTTAATGGGATGTGCTTTAGCTTGGTTTGGGGTGACCTTTATTTGGCCTGACTGGAAGTTTCGACGTTTGCCTCGTAACATCAGACGCTCACTCCAAGCTCAATGTAATTATTTAGCCGAAGTTGTCAAACAATATCATGAAGGCCGTAATCATGCGCTAAATTACCGAATTGTACGTCGAGCTGCACATAATACTGATGCTGAAGTTGCTTCACTTATTTCAACTTTAGCGACCGAACCAGACTTTGACCCGACTCGTAAATCCGATATTTTTGAATTTTTATGTTTAAACCATACATTTTTAAGTTATATCGCGGCACTTGGGGCACATCGAGAAAACATTCAGGATCAAGCTGTCCTTAAACTGTTAGACCAAGCCCTTGATGATATTCAAGGGGCGCTATTAAGAGACGAAATGCCTGATCTTACAGCACAAAATATGCTCCAAACGATACGTCAACGTCTAAGCCAAAATGATGAGGATGACCAAAAATCACTCATTATTTTACAGCAGCTCTCGCTCATGCTTGGTGTATTGAACCGATTTAGTATGTTAAAACAACGGCTAAGTCATGATCTTGATAATGATGCTAGTGAGCTTGCATCATTATAAATTTGCCTCGGAATTTAGTATTAAATTGGCATAATATCCTTTCCTGACTTATGCCAATTAGTGCTAAACTTAAAACAGTTTACAATTTGTTATTTGCACTATGACCGCGAAAACTTTATACGCTTATACGCTTCAGCCTGTTCCATATGACGTGTCAGAAGCTGAGCAACGTAATGCACAGCTTCTTATCTGGCGCAGCACTAATAAAATCAGCACAAAAATTTGGGCAATTATGGGTGTCGTTTTAGCCCTAGCTATATTAGGTCTTATTTTTATTAAGAACTACTCTACTGTTTTTTGCTGGGTTGCTATTGTCGCTGTAGTACTTTACTACCTAGGTCGTAAATACGGATTAGAATGGTACGTTAAACGCAAAATGAATGAATTTCCGGTACAGGAAATCAAAGGTATTCGTTTAGGTGTACAGCCTCATGGCATCGTGATGCGTCAGCAAATGGGCCTTCAAGAAGGCGTTGGTACAATTGGATGGAAAAATATCTACGAATGGTACAACGCACCTGATTTCATTTTGGTCAATTTCAAAGTGAAAGATCCAAAAGGTCAAGAGCAGCAAGGTGCTTACATTCTACCTAAGCGCATGGATTCTAAGAACTTTTCGTTCAATACGATTCGCACTCACTTAAAAGAATCTGTAGGTGAACCAAAAACCTTGTAATTCTCGATTCTATAAAAAGCCTCCTGATGGAGGTTTTTTATTAAAGTAAAAATAAATGATAATGAAAATTAATATTATCTCCAAAATCCATATTATCTACTCAATCTTCGGCTATACTTCGTTACAAGATCTCCATCATATTTACATTTTCGACCATGTTTAAAAAAATTTTATTTCAAATTCATTGGTTTCTGGGTATTACTGCTGGCCTCATCTTATCCATTATGGGTGTAACAGGTGCAATTTATTCTTATGATCAACAAATTTTAAAATGGGTGAATTCTGATAGTTATGTTGTTCAAGCTGAAAACACTCCAAAGTTAACCCCTGCTCAGCTATATCAACATTTCAATACAACTCAGCCTGAAATTAAAATTAATAGCATTACGATTGCCAAGGGCCCCACCTCTTCCTCTGTTGTGAACATTGAAAAAGAAGGTGAACGTCGTGGTTACAATATGATGGTTAATCCATATAACGCTCAAGTTCTGCCAGATGTAAAAGGCCGAAAGTTGTTGTTACTCATACAACAAATTCATCGTAATTTAACAGCTGGTGAAGTTGGTAAACAAATTACTGGTGCATGCGCACTGATGTTAATTTACTTTGTACTCAGTGGGTTATATTTACGCTGGCCAAAAAAGCATTCTGCTCGTCAATGGCTCGCTGTTAAGCCGAAGTTGAAAGGCCGAAATTTTATTTGGGATCTACATGCTGTTGTAGGTACGTGGGTCATTATTTTTTATCTTCTTTTCGCGTGTACAGGTCTATATTGGTCTTATGACTGGTGGCGTAGTGGCATGTTCACAGTGATGGGAGTTGAACAACCTAAACCACAAGGTCATGGTGCCACTCCTCAAAATCGTGGAATGCAACAAGGTAAACAATCTGACCGTAATAACGATAAAAAATCAGAGCCTCAATTAGATAATACTCAGCTCATTACAGCACTTAATCAAACATGGAGCGGCTTCAATAGTCAGATCGGACGTGATTATTCGACACTAACATTGAACTTACCGAAAAAAGATGATGGAAAAGTTGAGTTAAACTTTGTCGATGCTACTCCACAACATGAGCGTGCACGTAACCAAGCCATCTATAATTATCAAACTGGCAACATCGAAAAGATGGAGCTTTACGAAGACAAAAAACTTAATCAAAAGATCATGAGCAGCATGTTACCAGTGCATCGTGGTAGTTTCTTTGGACCAATTTATCAATTTGTTGCAATGCTTGCTTCATTAGCAATGCCTTTGTTCTTGGTTACAGGATGGATGCTTTATCTTAAACGCCGTAAACAGAAAAAATTAACACAGGCGGCTCGTCAGTCTTTAGCTGGACAATATATTGATCCAAATGCGAAACCTTGGCTTATTACCTATGCAACTCAGACAGGTGTAGCCGAACAACTCGCTTGGAGTACAGCAACAAGTTTACAAGAAGCTCATCAACCTGTTCAGGTTAAACCTGTACAGCAGCTAACACAGTTTGATTTAGAGCAGCATGAGCAGGTTCTATTTGTGATCAGTACTTATGGTACTGGTGATGCACCAGATCTCGCCACAAGCTTTGCTAAAAAGCTTTTAAAAGCAAATCTAGATCTTAAACACATCAACTATGCTGTTTTGGCATTAGGTTCTAAAGAATATCCTGATACTTATTGTAGCTTCGGACATGCGGTAGACCTCTGGCTTAAAACTAATGGTGCTCATGCCCTCTTTAGTACAATTGAAGTTGATAATGCAAACTTAGCGGATATTCAGAACTGGAATCAGGCACTCGCGAAAGCAACTAAATTAGATTTGCATGCGGTAAATTTAGAAAAAGTATTTGATACATGGATATTGCAAAAACGCGACCTACTCAATCCAAATAGCTTAGGTCAACCTGCTTATAATATTGAGCTTAATGCAAAGCACGAAGCACTATGGCAAGCGGGTGATATTGCTGAAATTCAATCAGGTAATAGCCCTGAACGTATTCACGACTTTTTGCAGAAGCATCATATTCTTAAAAACACAAAAGTTGATTCTTTACAGATTTCAATCGAAAAAGCTCTTTGGAATAAAGATTTAACGGGCGAGATTGAACCCTTTGCGAATCTGGACCATTTATTAGAGCAGCTCCCTAACTTACCAACGCGAGAGTATTCGATTGCGAGTATTCCTTCTCAGCAAGTGCTTCGTTTGGTTGTTCGTCAACAATATGACGCATCTGGTAATTTAGGTTTAGGTTCGGGCTGGCTCACTCAACATACGCAAGTTAATAATGAAATTGCTTTACGTATTCGTACCAATGAATCATTCCATCTTATTGATGACAACCGCCCTATTATTTGTATTGGTAATGGAACTGGTATTGCTGGCTTAATGAGCCTATTACACACCCGTACTCGTCATGACTACACTGAAAACTGGTTAATCTTTGGTGAGCGTCAAAGAGCATGTGATTTCTTCTATGCATCAACTATTGAGGCATGGCAAACAACAGGAATGTTAAAACGCCTTGATTTAGCATTTTCGAGAGATCAAGAACAACGTATGTATGTTCAAGATGTAATCCGTCAGAATGCAGCAGAATTAGTAAGCTGGATAGAACGCGGTGCGGTTCTTTATGTATGCGGTAGTATTGATGGTATGGCAAGTGGAGTCGATCAAGCACTTATCGAAATTATAGGTGAAGAACAGGTAGATGAGTTAAGACAACAAGGCCGTTACCGCCGTGATGTTTATTAAAGATCAATAAAAACAAAAACCGAGTAACAGCTTAAATGCTTTACTCGGTTTTTTATTGCATTCAGAATGATTTTGCATACACTGTCTGCAATTTAAATTGCAACTCTAAGCACAATGCAAGTCAGTAAGTGGATCCGTATTTTCCTAGCAATCATTGGTTCGATTTTATTTCTAGATGGATTAGTTTTAATTTGTCTCAATAAAATTAATGTAGGCACAATTATTCCTTTCATTTTAGGTGCTTTCTTCTGCCTATATTCTTTATTTTATTATCATTTAGAACGCTTTTTCTTCTACCACTATCGCTTACATACATTTTGGCGTTTTGGGTGGCTATGCTTCTGGATATGGCTAATTGGCTTAGGCTATTTTTTTAGCTTTATTAAAGAAAATAAAGATACTTCAGATAATATTCCTCCAGTAAAAGCAATTATTGTCTTAGGAAGCGGTGTCGAAAATGGTCAACCATCTACAATTCTTGCAAAACGTTTAGATACAGCCGCCCCTTTAGCGCTTAAACAACAGCAAGCAAAAGTTGTTTTAACAGGTGGTTTAGATTTTTCAGAAAAAGAAAGCGAAGCATTAGTGATGTCTCGTTATCTTGAACAAAAGTATCATATTGCAAAAGAACGAATGATTCTTGAAGATAAAAGTACCAGTACTGAGCTTAATTTAAAAAATAGTAAACCACTATTAGCACAGCAGCACATTAACTTAAACCAACCAATTGCTATTGTGACAAGTGATTTTCATATTCCTAGAGCAGTAGCAATTGCAAAGAAACAGGGCTATACCCAAGTTTATGGAGTAGCAGCCGAAACACCTTTAGCTACTCGCTACAATGCATGGTTACGTGAATATTTCGCGTATGCGAGTGGATGGCTTCTAAACGAATATTAAAAGTAATTTAGTCGAAAAACTGCTATTCAAAAAATAGCAGTTTTTTATTTGCCAAAATATTAGCAATCAGTACAAATATAAAGTCGATCTAAGCCGAAGATAATAAATTGCAGATTAAATTCTTATATTTAGTCTCGAATGAAACAAATTTAATGAGGATTAGGAACCCATCGAAGGCATAAGTATAGAAGTACTAAAGTTAAAAAATTGAAATCAATAGAAAAATAACTCAAAGGAGTAAAACTTTATTTTTTAGAATGGAAAATTGAAAAATATATCTAGTCACATAGTAAATATGTTTACATGTAAGCAAAAGATATTTATGGAAGAATTAATTTAGGAAATTAAATTTTCTGAAAGAAATAATGGTGGGCGCTGACGGGATCGAACCGCCGACATTCTGCTTGTAAGGCAGACGCTCTACCAACTGAGCTAAGCGCCCTTAATGAGAAAAGATAGCGAATGTATCTTTATACTCTACATTCTCTAAACAAGGGAATCAAGAGAATGGCGCAGCGGACGGGGCTCGAACCCGCGACCCCCGGCGTGACAGGCCGGTATTCTAACCAACTGAACTACCGCTGCACTACAATACTTTAAAATAAAGTATGGTCACATATATGGTGGGCGCTGACGGGATCGAACCGCCGACATTCTGCTTGTAAGGCAGACGCTCTACCAACTGAGCTAAGCGCCCTAGAAGAAAACTAATTATTCATTAATTTTTTGATTTAAAATTTTTACATTTCAAACCTTCTTCCAAACACAACCCGAACTGAAAAGTGGCGCAGCGGACGGGGCTCGAACCCGCGACCCCCGGCGTGACAGGCCGGTATTCTAACCAACTGAACTACCGCTGCACTTTCACAATATCGAAATTGTGGGGTAAACGATGTTAAGTCTTAAGTGGCGCAGCGGACGGGGCTCGAACCCGCGACCCCCGGCGTGACAGGCCGGTATTCTAACCAACTGAACTACCGCTGCACTTGAGAGCTTAACGTAAAGGCTTGGTGGGCGCTGACGGGATCGAACCGCCGACATTCTGCTTGTAAGGCAGACGCTCTACCAACTGAGCTAAGCGCCCTTAACGTCTTCATCGTTTGTGAGGTGCATTATAGAGAATCTTTAACAGGTGTCAAACGCTTTTCGACTTCTTTTTAAAAAAATGCGAATGAATGATTAAAAATAAGTCATTATTAAGTAAAAAACAATTTTTTGTATTTTATTTAAACACTTATTTCAATATTTACCACATTTGCACAGCTCATCAAGATTAGATAAAACTCGCTCTCAGGTTAAAGATTGTTCAGATAAATAAACTAACGCATCTTCAGTAACTAAATCAAATAGCTCAATGATTTCTTCATTACGCATTCGAACGCAGCCATGTGACATTGGCACCCCCATTGGTTGCGTGTCTGGCGTTCCATGAATGTAAATGTAACGCTGCATGGTGTCGTGACCTTCGCCTTTATTAAAACCTTCTTCTAGTCCATCTAACCAAAGAATACGAGAAAGTATCCAGTCTCGCTGAGGATATTGGGTAGCTAACTCAGTGCTATAAACCTCCCCCGTTGGCTTACGTGCAATAAAAACTGCATTTTGTGGGGACTCGGCACCAATTTTCTTTGCTACTCTATGCCATCCGCGCGGTGTTCTACCCGTGTTTTCCTGCTCACCAATTCCATTCTTTCCTGTAGAAATGACATAGAACTTATTATGTTTAGGCAAAGTTAATGTTTGGTTTGCTAAATCGATAAGAACATCCGCATCTTCGAGCTTAAATTGAGACATTGAACTTATTCTCTTATATCAACTCAAATACATTGAGTTTAATTAAAAAATTGTTGTAAGGGCTTGTCTTACACTGGAAATAAAAGATTATCAATCTTTTATTTTGGCTCAGGGCGTAGCCATAACCAAACTGCAACGATGAACATAGTAAGATCAGTAAAAACCTTGACTAAAAGTGGTGCTGAAGTGAATAGCATGATAATTCCGCTAATCGCCATCATTATGCTTGCAATCCACTTCGCTTTACGAGGCACTGTGCCATTGGCTCGCCAATCACGTAGCGTTGGACCATATTTAGGATGATTTAACAACCAATTATCCATTTGTGGCCAGCCTTTTGACGCAGCCCAAGCAGCCAGAATCAAAAACACTGTTGTTGGCATACCTGGTAAAATTGCTCCAATAATGCCTAGCGTGATAAAAATCACGACCAAAGAGCGCCAGAACAATGTTCGCATATATAAACCTTAACCTGCTGTTAGCGTTAGTATAAAGTGTTTTTCTAATATTTTTTGTTGATCCGTTATGAAATTAGGATGAATTACTTCGAGTATTAAATGTATGAATATTGCCTCAGTTAAAACGTCCTATTTCGAGCCATGGCTTCAATTTCAACATCCTATAGTTAGACAACTCGCTTTTTGTATTGCTAGTCCAAATTTACTTTGTCAAATACCAAAAAGCTTAGATATACAACATCATTTCAAGTTACATACAAGTGAGTTTTGGGAGGTTCATTTTCAAAACTATTTGCCGCGTTTGAAAGAGCTTGATCAAACTCCAGAGCCTTTAATTCGGTTTTTATCTCAGCTTAAAAGTACACGCTTAGGTTTACGCTTTGAGCATCTACTCTGGTTTTGGTTGCAAGAGGATCAGTATCACTCCTATCAACTATTAGGACATAGTATTCAAAAAATTGAGGGAGCAAAAACTTTAGGAGAACTAGATTTTTTAATTTTAAATAAAGAAACTCAAGAAATTGAACATTGGGAGGTAGCCTTAAAATATTATCTCGGTGAGGCAGATTTACATTTAGAACAATGGATTGGCTTAAACCGTCAGGATACTTTAAGCAAAAAGCTTTATCATTTTACGAACAAACAATTTCAGTTTTCTGAAGCCTTAAACTTTGAAATTCAACAACGTTTTTCAGTTTTAAAGGGTCAGCTTTATCTTCCTCTAGATTTAAATTTAAAACAGCCGCTACCTGACTGGATAAATTTACAGCGTCGTTTAGGGTATTGGGGCACCACAATTCCTCATTCTTCTTTTTATCGACTAGAAAGACAGGAATGGCTGTGTCCAAATAAACAACCTAGTTCCGCCCCAGCACATTGGTGGACAGACGGTTTATATTGTAAAAATGGTCAGGAATTTCTGTTTTATATGTTTAGACATCCTTCATATTTAAAATTTAAGTCCAACTTCCAGAAATTTAAATAATTAACAATAAATTTAAGATTCTAGAAACATTTTATAACGTTTTTACTATTAAACAGTCATGTTTCTTTTTCCGTTTGTTTTTTAATCTAAATTTACTTCATTATTAAATTTAAACGGAGAAAATGATGAAAAAAGTTTTAGCTGCTTCTGTCATGATTGCTGTTGTTTTAACAGGCTGTAATACGTTTAAGGGTTTTGGTAAAGATGTTTCTAAAGCAGGTGATGCTGTAACGAATACTGCTGAAAAAACACAAGATAAAATGTAAGTTAGAGTTATCACTAAAAAAACCTTATCGTTCTGATAAGGTTTTTTTATTTTTACGTACCCATCACGTAGAGATTCGCCTATTATATCGGACTATATTTCACCTGATCAGCACGCAATTTCCGGTATGAACCATTCAGATACTCTCTCGCTTAGCCTAGAACTTTTACAACAACCTTCTGTTACTCCAGTTGATCATACTTGCCAGACCATCATGGCAGACCGCTTACGCCAAGTTGGTTTTCATATTGAACCAATGCGTTTTGGTGATGTAGATAATCTCTGGGCACGTCGTGGAACTGAAGAGCCTGTATTTTGTTTTGCAGGTCATACTGATGTCGTTCCGACAGGTAAATTAGAAGCTTGGAATTCAGATCCATTTGCACCTGAAATCCGCGATGGAAAATTATATGGTCGCGGTTCGGCAGATATGAAAACAGCTTTGGCAGCTATGGTTGTCGCATCTGAGCGTTTTGTAGCAAAACATCCAAACCATAAAGGTTCTATCGCATTCCTGATTACTTCAGATGAGGAAGGCCCTGCTGTTAATGGTACGGTCAAGGTTATTGAGACTCTTGAAGAACGTAACGAAAAAATTAAATGGTGTTTAGTAGGTGAACCCTCAAGTACTCATAAATTAGGTGATATTGTTAAAAATGGGCGTCGTGGTTCACTTAATGCAGTATTAAAGGTTCAAGGTAAACAAGGCCATGTTGCTTATCCACATTTAGCACTTAACCCAATTCATGAAGCATCACCCGCTTTAACAGAGCTATGCCAAACCGTTTGGGATAATGGAAATGAATATTTCCCAGCAACATCATTTCAGATTTCAAATATTCATGCTGGAACTGGTGCAACCAACGTAATTCCGGGTACTTTAGAAGTTACTTTTAACTTCCGTTATTCAACAGAAGTGACAGCTGAACAGCTTAAACAACGTGTTCATGAGATTTTAGATAAACACGGTTTAAAATATGAAATTATTTGGAATTTGTCTGGTTTACCTTTCCTGACTCCAATCGGTGAACTGGTTAATGCCGCTCAAACTGCTATTTTAAATGTAACTGGTACTGAAACTGAGCTTTCAACAAGTGGTGGTACTTCGGACGGACGTTTTATTGCTCCGACAGGTGCACAGGTATTGGAGTTAGGAGTTCTTAACGCAACAATTCATCAAATTAATGAACATGTTGACGTGCATGACCTCGATCCCCTGACTGATATTTATGAGCAAATTTTAGAAAATTTATTAGCTAAATAAAAATTAAAAAAGGAACTCAAATGAGTTCCTTTTTTTTATAGATGAAGCGAGTTTTGGATATATTGCAAATTAGGAACGTGGTAGCGTTGATTCTCCATTCGCACATATTTAAATACACTTGGATTCTGTAAAGTATCTTGTATATCTTCATTTTCATCTACGACTTCAGAAATACGTAAACGAACTGAAGCTGGCATCGATTTGCAGATGAGTGCAAAACGTTGGCTGATATCTTCACTTTCAATAACCAATGCCACCGCTCGCGAGTCAATTTCATTGTGCAATGAATAGACCGGAAGCTTTACGTCATGCCATTCAATATGCTTAATACCATTTTTAACATCCATCGCTGATAACACGATGTTTTGTGGCAATAGCATCGGCACTTGCTGATCGCACTCAATAATATACGCATCAATAAAACCGGTTGAAACAGTAATTAAATGTTGAAGTTCTTGCTGATCCATTTCATTAATTAATGATGTACTTATCTGATTTTTCATTAGGCAAGCTCCTCTTCACGTGTCGTGAAAAAAGCATCAATATTGTGAAGTAAGTCTTCTTCTTGGAAAGGTTTACCCATGTATTGGTTAACTCCTAAAGCAAATGCTCGTTCACGGTGTTTTTCACCAGTTCTTGATGTAATCATAATGACTGGCATATGTTGATGTAGATCATGATGTCGTACGAGGTTAAGTACCTCAAAACCATCCATTCGCGGCATTTCAATATCAAGCAACATTAGATCTGGCTTAATATTTTCCAACTGCTCAATTGCATCAATACCATCTTTAGCAGTGACTACGTCATAGCCCTGACGTTCGAGTAAACGAGTCGTTACCTTACGGACTGTAACAGAGTCATCTACAATCATAATGAGACGGCGTTCGTCAGACTCGCGTTGTCTATAGACAGTCTCATTGAGCGACTTATGTCGACGAGTAGACTGAATTTGGCGAGCAATATTTTGTCCATCTAAAATTAGACAAACTTGACCATCACCTAAAATAGTTGCACCTGCAATCGCACCAATACTAGAGAACTGCTGCCCGATTGGCTTAACTACAATCTGCGCACGTGAACCAATAAGTTGATCAACCAATAATGCAATGGTTTGCCCATTATTGGCCTTAATCATTAATACTGGTAGCGAATACATCATCCCACTTAAACGTGGAATCGGTTGATTACCAACAAACTCAGATAAATAGCGTAATGGATAGCGTTTATTTTCAAATTCAAAGAACTCTTGTGCACTTCCAAAATACTGTTCTAACGATGTTGGTGAAACTCGAACAATTCGATCGATTTGAGCTAACGGAATTGCAAATTGTTGATCAGCAACTTTAACCATCAAGGCATCACTAACAGCTACTGTGGTTGGAACACGTATGGTAAAGATTGTTCCTTGCCCATAAACAGAGTCAACAGTCACATGTCCGCCCAAAGCTTTAATATCACTTTGTACAACATCAAGCCCTACACCACGACCTGAAATCTGAGTGACTTGATCGGCTGTACTTAACCCTGGATGGAAAATCAACTGCAAAATATCTTGATGTTCTAATACTTGTTCAGAATTAATCAAACCAGACAAGAGAGCCTTTTGACGGACCTTCTCAATATCAATACCTCGACCATCATCTTTAAACGTAACAACAACATCCGTACCTTGACGGTGAATATTTAGTTCAATACGTCCAGTTTCTGGTTTTTTTGCTTGTTCGCGTTGCACACGATCTTCTAGACCGTGGTCAATTGCATTTCGAAGCATGTGCTCAAGCGGTGTAACCAAACGCTCTAGCATTGTCCGGTCTAGCTCACCTTCGGTATTATTAACAAAAAGTTCTGCTGGTCGATCCAATGCAGTAGAAGTCTGTCTCACAATTCGTTGTAAACGAGGTAGCAATCGAGAGAATGGTACTAATCGCGTTCGCATTAGCCCTTCTTGAATTTCAGCCTGAATACGTGATTGCTGTACCAATAAACTTTCGGTATCTCTGATTTTTTCGGATAATGTATTTTTGAAATCGACTAAGTCGGATGCAGATTCGGCAAGTGATTTCGATAATTGATTCAATGAAGAATATTGATCCATCTCTAGAGGATCAAATTCTGTATAACGAGAGTGCTCAATACCGTGTTTTGCAATAATCTGGGTTTCTAATTCGCCTTCCATTCGACGTAACTGATCTGCAAGTCGTTGAATGGCTAATTCCATTTCTACGAGCGTATGACCAAATTGACTTAGATCCATTTCAATTCGTGAACGGTTAATCGAATTTTCACCAGACAAATCAATCATTTTCTCGATTAAATCTGCTGAAACACGAATCATCTCATTGTTTTGTTCAAGATGCTGGGTATGTTCCCATGCACCCATCATTGGCGGTGGTTCTGTACCATCACCTTGTACAAAACTCATTACAGGTTCCGTGCCAAATAGATCAGTTCTAGTCAATTTACTCGGAATTTGAATTGCCGTTTCAATAAACTGAATATTTTCTAGACTATGCTGTAAACCATCGAAATGTTGATAATTTTGCTTAAAAATTGCCTCTTTTAACCAGACAATTGCACTCTCTAATAGGTTGTCATAAATATTTGAACTAAAATGATAAAGCGCAAATTTTTCAAAAGCATTCTCAAGTTGATAAGCAATTGCTTGCACAGTTTCTAGTCCCAACATACGGGACCCCCCCTTCAAACTGTGCACTGCTCTTTGTAGCTGAAGCAAGATACTACGATTGGTACGCTGCTCAAACCACTGCTTTAACAGATGATCGGCCATCTCTAACAGCTCGGCCGCTTCCTCCATAAATGTCTGCTCGACAACAGAATCAATATCCTGATCTTGGATACTGTCTGTATAGCCTTCTGCATCAAAAATTTGTAATTCTGTGTGCTCAACAAGTCGAGTATTAGACTCAACAATCTGCTCAAAATTAGAAGTTAACTCATCGAGATTTAACGCAGTATCGTGTATAGCTTCTTGCTGTAATACTTCAACATTTAATTCTGATATAACATCTGTTTCAGACTCTGCTTGCATCTCTTCAACAACAGAGCCAAGTGACTCATATACCTTACCGGCACTCTTAAGCGCTTGAATAGTATGAAAAGCAGCATAATCGAGGTGCTGCTCACGTACTATTTGTAGACGGTCAGCTAAATCATCTTGAACCAGACGGATAAAATCAATAAGAGCAGATGAAGCAACCAACTGTCTTTGAATTATGCGCTCATAAATACTTTCTAATTCATGTGCAATTAAACCAATATAATTTGCCTGAATCATATTTGCCCCACCTTTTAAGGTATGCAAATAACGCATCAGGTTATTAAGAGCAGCAAAGTTCTCTTGATCATTAACCCAAATATTAAGATCTGTATCCATTCCTTCAAGCAACTCATCAGCTTCTTCAAGAAAAATATCTAACAGTTCTGGATCAAAATAACGATTTACGTGCTCAGTAGTCATGAACTGGCGATCTAAATGCATACTCTGACTCATTGCTACATGATCAGTTAATACACTTTCGATAGATGCCGGAGATTCATCTGATGTTTGTTCTACATCAACACTAAATAATGATTCAACAACATCCTGATTATCTAATGGTTCAGAATTAAGGCTTGGAATATGTTGGGTATATAGTTTTAGCTCTTCCAAAACATTTTGGTGTTGCTCAATAATACTAACTCTTTGACCCGCAGCTAATGCGTCAAATAACTGAATTAATTGTTGATGTGCTTTCTGATAAATTTCAAAAACATAATCTGATTGCAATAAATCAGGTCGATCAAGCAATACATCATAGCTATCTTTTAGTTGGTTCGTATATTCATATAAACCAACCATGGCCTGAGACTGAGTATGTTGCAGTAACAAGTTAGCTTGTTCACTTAATCGTTCAAGATAGTGAGGAAACTCAGAACGAATTCCCTTCTCAAAATCTAACTCTGCATCAAGTAATTCTGAAACATTGAGCTGTAACAGCTGAGATACCAGACCATGTGGAGGCATGAGTGGGCTTGAATGCTCCCCATGCTGCTCCATATACGCATCCCAAACCTGATTGAATTGTTTCAGGTCAGAATCTAATTGGTCATTAGAGCAGTGTGCAGCTAATAGATCTAAACAATTTCGAATAAACTTTCTGTAATCACGGAGTAATAATATCTCTTCTGAATGAGAAGAAAGTTCTTCTTGTAATAAGATTTTGAATAAATGCTCAACCTTCGTACTAGCATCAAAAATTGCTTCTACCTGAGCCATTGCCGAGCTACCGCGCAATGTATGTAATGCACGGATGAGCGCATTATAACTTTCGTGCTGATGTATTTCTTGTTCTAAAAATTGATCAATAGTCGCTAAATGCTCTTCCGCTTCCTCCATAAATAAAACTAAGGTTTCAGCAAGATTATGTTCACTTTCTATCGTGGTTTCTAGGGTTAAATTATCTGACACCGGCTCTAAATCATTCACCTCTAAACCAGTCTTAGTTTCCACAGTGAGAGTATCAGACAATAATAAAAGTTCTTCTAAAGCGGGCTCTAAACTTTGCTGTTGTTGTAATTGTTGTCCCAATAAAATAAGAGGTCTAAAATCTACTGTATGTTCCTTTTTAGATTTAAAGTCATCTACTAATTTAAAGAAATAGAATTTAAATACCAACTGAACATATTGTTGGATGTTAGGAGTTAATGTGAGACTCTCATTGATGATCCGATTAAGCGTATCTTCTACAGTCCAAGCAAGCTCAGCAGAAGATTTCGCTGCAATCATTCGCCCTGAACCTTTCAAGGTATGAAAATGGCGACGGATCTCAGTCAGCGTAGCAACATTTTTAGATTGCATCCATTCATGAATCAAAGATTGCAATTCAACAAAAATTTCTTCAATTTCTTCAACGAAGATATCAAGAAATTCAGCATCTTGTTGAGAATAGCTATCTTCCGGTAGCATCATTGCTTCAGTTAAAGTTTTTAATATTTCTTTCATAGCAAAGGCTTCTTTTGCTTGTCTCCTAAATGGAGAAAAACGACAGAGTCAACACCAGATAAATAACTGTGTCCCCAATATTTACCTAGCGTTGTTAATACTTTTAAAAGGATAGCTATTATAGAAACAGCTATCCTCGTCCCCAATTTAATCAGGTAATTTAAAGTCCGTTACCGATTCACGTAATGACTCTGCCATATTTGCTAATTCAGAAACCGAACGTGCTGTATCGAATGTTGCAGTTGTGGTTTGCGAAGTAATTTCTTGTACGACGGTCATGGTTGTCGCAATATGACTCGCAGATGCAGACTGAAGTTTTGCTGCATCAGAAATGCTGGCCATTAAGTTTGCCAAGTCACCCGATACTTTTTGAATCTCGTCCAAGGCAATACCCGCATCTTTTGCCAAGTTCGCTCCGCGTACAACCTCAGTTGTTGTCTGTTCCATTGAAATAACAGCTTCGTTAGTATCAGTCTGAATTGTTTTAACCAGAGTTTCGATCTGTTTAGTTGCTGATGCTGAACGTTCCGCAAGACGCTGTACTTCATCTGCAACCACGGCAAAACCACGTCCAGCCTCACCTGCCATAGATGCTTGAATTGCCGCATTTAATGCAAGAATGTTTGTTTGGTCCGCAATGTCGTTAATTAACGATACGATGTTACCAATTTCTTGTGAAGACTCACCCAAACGTTTAATACGCTTAGAAGTTTCCTGAATCTGTTCACGAATCGTGTCCATACCTTCAATTGAACGGTTTACCACTTGTGCGCCATTAGAAGCAATTTGTACCGAACGTTCTGCTACTTCGGTAGATTCCGATGCATTTGAAGATACTTGGTCAATTGATTGCGCCATTTCATTCATTGCGGTTGATGCGCCGGCAATCTCTTGTGCCTGATGCTCTGATGCTTCTGCCAACTGGTTAGTAATATTCTGAGTATCATGCGTATAGCGGGCAACTTCCTGAGAAGTTTCATGAATTCGGGATACAAGATCACGTAATTGGTCAATCGCGAAGTTAATCGAGTCGGCAATTGCTCCCGTAAAGTCTTCAGATACCGTTGCATATGAACGCAAGTCACCGTCTGCCAAGTCGGCGATTTCATCTAGTAAACGTAAAATCGCGTTTTGGTTACGGTCATATTCTTCTTGTAAGGTAGCTACACGTTGTTTATCTGCTTTACTACGAAGTGATAAAAGCTTTAAGACTGAACTAATTAAACCTAGAAGTGATAATGTAAGAAGGGCAACTAAAGCAAATGCTTTCCAACCATATTGTGTTTGCTTAGAAAGATCACCCAATACAGATAACATTTCATCAGATTCCGATAAGATCTCGCCTGATGACTGACGTACGTTTACAATCTGATCTGTATGCTGAAGAACTGATGCCGCTGCAGATTTTAAAACTTTATCATATTCAGATTTAATACCTTCCAAAGACTCACGTACTTCCGGAGACTCAACTCTAGCAACACCCAATTCAGCATTTCCGTTTAGCTGTGCATTTAAATACACACCAAACGTCTCAATATCCACACCAAAGTCATGTGCTGAGGTTTGAGAGTTTTCAGTACCAACCAAAACAGTGTTAATAGAGCGTAAAATACGTTCCGCAATAAATACTTGGTTCTTAGCAATAATCACCTGACTACTTGGTGCTTTTTCGCGAACCATCTTATCAACCATCAAGTTATATTCAGCCTGAATCTCTGGAATAGAATCACTAATCGAGATATTCATGTTATATAACTGATTAATTACATCTTGATGTGACGAGATCAAGTTAATGTCATAAGACAAAGCTTTCCACAGAACTGCAACTTTTTTGTATTCTTTTGAAGATTTACCATGAATATTTTCAACATCTTTGATGTTTTCTGCAAAAAGTTTATTTGATTCCGCTAACTCTTTCATAGCTTTAGGTGAACCAGAAGCCGTTGCTTCAGTAGCCTGTCTAGAAATCGTCTGTGACAATAAACGCAACTCACCTAAACTACGTGTTAATTCGTTATGTCGAGGTACGCTATAAAATAAATAAACGAGCGAAGTTAAAGCAAATACCAAACATAACAACGCTACATAAAGGATAGGCTTGGACTTTTCACTTTCCCCAAATAAACTGGCGTATTGCTCAATTCCTGACTGGATTTTTGCAATAAAATTGAGACCCGATTTTTCGGACGCAACACGATTGCCGCCTTTCTTTTTAAGCTTAAAGCCCATAGCTTCTCCCCAGAAAATACTCTGTTTTTCACAGCGTAAAAAAATTAGTTTATAAATTTTGTCGATGCATTCATGTAATGTGGGTTTTGCAATAAACGACTAAATAAAAAGACATGCCAATGCTGGTTATGTTGGTGAAAATAACCTTGGCAATAATCTTTTAGGTTTTCCTCTAAGTCTAAGCTTTGAGAAAAAAAACTTTTTTTATTAAAGTGCTGAATCCCCAAGACCTGATCCACAACCAACCCCACATACTGGTCGTGATGGCTAATACATAACACTTTTTGGGCAGACGAAAATGTACTTCGTTGCCCTGAAATAAAATGAGCCAAATCAGAAACTGAAAGCAACCTTCCCCGAATGTTCGCTAAACCTTTTACCCAACTTTGAGCATTTGGAACTGGCGTATATTTCGGTGGATAGATAACTTCTGACACTTCCCCAAGTGGTGCGACGAAGTATTGCCCTCTCATTTCAAAAGCAATCCCTGACCATCGCTGTGCTTCATTTTGAACTGAAGCGTAATTCTTATTACCCCGTTTAGACAAACGAAGTAACTCGATAAATCCATTCGCTGCCATACTCGATCCTATAAAACGGGCAGATAATCCCGTTATTTATGTTTTTATGGATGGATGAGTTAATTTAGAAATTGTTTAATTACATCAATCAATTGCTTTTCTTCGATAGGTTTAATCAGATAATCGATTGCACCTTGACGCTTACCCCATACTCGGTCAGTTGCCTGATCTTTAGTACTCACAATAACAACAGGAATATGCTTAGTGTCTTCATCGCGGGTAATCTGACGTGTTGCCTGAAAACCATTTACACCAGGCATAACAACATCCATTAACACTAAGTCAGGCTGTTCAGCTTTTGCTAAAGTTACACCATCTGCACCATTAGATGCTTCAAGTACGTCATAGCCGTGCTTGGTTAGAATTTCTCTAAAACGATAAGTTTCTGTTGGTGAGTCATCAACAATAAGAATACGTGCCATTTCTTTGCCCTTAAATTACTTAATTATGAACTTACATGATTACGAATCGCGTTTAACAATTCGTCTTTGCTAAAAGGTTTCGTCAAGTATTCATCTGAACCTACCACACGCCCTTTTGCCTGATCAAATAAACCATCTTTACTAGAGAGCATGATAACGGGAATGTTCTGATAATTTTGAGAGTTTTTAATCAAAGCGCAAGTTTGATAACCGTCTAAACGAGGCATCATGATATCGACAAAAACAATATCTGGATTTGCCTCTGCAATTTTGGACAAAGCTTCAAATCCATCCACCGCAGTAATTACTTCACAGCCTTCTCGCTGTAATAAAGTTTCGGCTGTTCGGCGAATGGTTTTTGAGTCATCAATTACCATTACTTTCAGATTTTGGAATGCATCTTCCATTTAATCTTCCATCCCCATAAATATAAAATATAAATGCAATTTAACTTAAATTTGTTTTTACGCATTTATACGCATTTTTAACATATCTCACAGTCTATTTTCAATGAGGCATTTTTGTCTACTTTCTCATTTATAAACAATAACTTTTAACCTCATCACACTTTAATTAAAATTATCATTTTTTTTATAATGACTATATTTTTATTCAGCTAAATAATAACTAATATATTAAAGATTAATTATTTAAAAATAAGCGATTTAGCTTTCTTTTTTTGGGGATTTTCAATGAATAATCGGATGAAATATGCCTTTTATAGGAACTGCTTGTCTGTATCTATAGGCATTATTTCCTTCGGTTCGCTCTGTTTTTCAACAACCTTGGCTCTAGCAGATACTTCTAAAGTGGTCTGGTATCGTTATTATGATCAACACGGTACTGCCAATATCAGTACATCTGTCACTCCTGCTCACATTCGTTACGGTTATGAAGTTCTAGATCAAAATATGCAAGTGATTAAAAGAAATCACTCTTATAGTGCCGAGGCTGATTTAAATCAATCAGGTCAACGAGCATTATCGGCACGGCATAGAGAACTAGATATCAAATTAAAAAATGCTTATAGCAATAGTAAGACAGCCATGCTTAAAAGAGATCAAGCATTACTTGCTATAAAGAAGCAAATTAACTATCAAGAGGAACAACTCGACCAGTTACAACAAGACAAAATTTTATTTAAGCGTCAAGAAATGGAATATTTCAGAAAGCGAGAAGTCATTCCTGAACGACATAAGACTTTGATTGAAAACAATCTAAATAATATTTACAAAGTCAAACAGACACTTGAAACACTTTCCAAGACTTACAAACGTACCAATAGCGAGTATGAAAACATTATCGAGCGTTTAAAAAAGCTTGAATAACTGTAAAGGTTTATCAAGAATAGGGGCAAAATAAAATTTGAATTATAGGATGATGCTGTATGCACAAGATGCATCTCACCCCTTCCACTATTTTTAAACTGAGTATTATTAGTTTATGTTTGATTTTAGCTGCATGTAATCAGCAAGAAACGACTAAAACAACGGCATCAGCTCCAGCAAAAATTGAACTCATTCCCCAAGACCTAATTGCAGTTAAAGAAGGAGCACTTGACTCTCAAACTGCATTTACGGGAACCATCCGTGCGGTTCAGCAAAGTTCAATTCAGGCTCAAGTGAGCGCCACAGCGACGACTGTAACTACAAATGTTGGTCAACAGGTACAAAAAGGCCAAGTTTTAGTGAGATTGAATAATCAGGACAATGTTGCACGTTTAGCACAAGCGCGCGCCAACCTCGCATCAGCTCAGTCACAAGCTGAACTTGCACGCAATTTAATGAACCGAAAGCAACGACTTTTTAATCAGGGGTTTATTGCTCGTGTCGAGTTTGAACAGAGTCAGGTTGACTATAAAGGACAACTTGAAAGTGTAAAGGCCCAACAAGCGAATGTTGATATTGCTCGTAAGGCTGATCAAGACGGCATTATTACCAGCCCAATTTCAGGCGTCATTACTAAACGACAAGTCGAACCTGGTCAGACCGTATCAGTTGGTCAAACCTTATTTGAAATCGTAAATCCAGACCAACTTGAAATACAAGCCAAGCTACCAATTGAACAGCAGTCTGCTCTTAAAGTCGGTAGCAGCATTCAATATCAGATTCAAGGAAATTCTAAACAGTTAAATGCGACGCTTACACGTATTTCACCTGTTGCAGATCAAGACAGCCGACAAATCGAATTTTTTGCCGTTCCTAAAGAAAAAATTGATTCGTTAAGCATTGGCGCTTTCATTAATGGAAATATTCTCCGCAATGACACTCAGCAAGGCCAAACGATTCCTTTAGACAGCATTCAAAATATGCAACATGATCCTTTTGTATGGGTGGTACGTAATCACACCATTCAAAAAGTTAAAATTCGTGTGATTGAACAGCGCTATAACGACAATATTGCTTTAGTTGATGGCCTACAACGCACAGATCTAGTGAGCCGTATTCAATTTGAAGATTCCGACATTAATAAAAAAGTGACGGTTACAACCGAAAAAAATAAATAAGGTAGAAAATAGCATATGTGGTTTACTCGAATCAGTGTGAAATACCCCGTTTTTACTATTATGATGATGATCAGCTTAATGGTACTCGGGTTGGCTTCTTGGAAACGTATGACGGTGGAAGAGTTTCCGAACGTTGATTTCCCATTCGTAGTAGTGACTACGCAATATGCTGGTGCTTCACCTGAAGCTGTCGAATCAGATATTACAAAAAAACTCGAAGATCAGATCAATACAATTTCTGGGATTAAACAAATCACTTCACGCTCAAGTGAAGGCTTTTCAATGATTGTGGCTGAGTTCAATCTCGATACTTCATCGGCCCTTGCAGCACAAGATGTTCGTGACAAAATTGCTCCTGTCACAGCCCAATTTCGTGATGAAATTGATACACCGATTGTACAACGCTACGACCCCTCCTCTAGCCCGATCATGTCAGTTGTATTTGAATCAAATAGCATGAGTTTGGCTCAATTAAGTTCATATGTAGATAAACGTATCGTGCCGCAGCTTAAAACTGTGTCTGGTGTCGGTAATGTGAATTTATTGGGGGATGCCAAACGGCAAATACGAATAAAAATTCTTCCTGAGCAATTGCAAAGTTACGGCATTGGTATTGATCAGGTCATTAATACGCTAAAAAATGAAAATATTGAAGTTCCCGCAGGAACCTTACAACAAAAGAATTCTGAACTGGTTGTACAGATTCAATCAAAGATCATTCATCCACTTGCTTTTGGTGATTTGGTGATTGCCAATAAAAATGGTTCACCAATTTTTCTAAAGCAAGTTGCAACTATTGAAGATACACAAGCCGAACTACAATCAAGCGCATTTTATAATGGAAGAACAGCAGTCTCTGTCGATATTTTAAAGAGTTCCGATGCCAATGTGATTCAGGTTGTCGATAAAACCTATCAAACTTTAGAGAAATTAAAAACACAAATGCCTGCGGGTTTAAACTACAAAGTTGTGGCCGATAGCTCCAAAGGAATTCGTGCTTCAATTAAAGATGTGACCCGTACCATTATTGAAGGTGCTGCCTTAGCAGTTTTAATTGTTCTATTATTTTTAGGCTCTTTCCGCTCTACCGTTATTACAGGCTTAACCTTACCGATTACTTTGCTAGGAACCTTAACTTTCATTTGGGCTTTTGGTTTTAGCATTAATATGATGACGTTATTGGCCCTATCGCTCAGTATTGGTCTATTAATTGATGATGCGATTGTGGTTCGGGAAAACATCGTAAGACATACTGAACTTGGCAAAGATCATGTGACTGCTGCCTTAGAAGGCACGAAAGAAATCGGTTTAGCCGTACTCGCAACCACGCTTACCATTGTGGCCGTATTTTTACCTGTCGCCTTCATGGGCGGGTTGATTGGACGTTTCTTTTATCAGTTTGGTGTAACGGTGAGTACAGCCGTTTTAATTTCAATGTTTATTAGTTTTACGCTTGATCCGATGCTTTCTGCTCACTGGAAAGATCCAGTCAAGAAAAAAGATAATTGGTTACAACGCTTTTTTAACCATATTTCTAATGTGTTAGATCGACTGACTCATGTTTATGAAAAGCTCTTAAAGCTGGCTTTACGTTTCCGTTTCATCACAGTCATTATTGCAATTGTTTCATTATTTACTGCATTAGGACTGTCTAAACTGATTGGGACCGAATTTGTACCTACCCCAGATAAAGGTGAAGTTCGTATTCAGTTTGAAACTCCTGTAGATGCATCCTTGGAATATACTCAAGCGAAATTACATCAAGTCGATAAAATTATTAGACAATTTCCCGATGTGGTTTCTACTTATGGCGTGGTCAACAGTGAAGTAGACTCAGGTAAAAACCATGCAGGTTTAGGCGTGACCTTAAAGCCCAAACAAGAACGTAGCTCAGATTTAAATACACTCAACAATGAGTTCCGTGATCGTTTGCAAAGTGTAGCGGGTATTCGAGTGACTTCTGTTGCCGCAGCACAAGATTCAGTCTCAGGCGGACAAAAGCCAATCATGATCTCAATTAAAGGATCTGACCTAAATGAGCTACAGAAAATTTCAGATCGTTTTATTGCTGAAATGGAAAAAATTAAAGGTGTAGTTGATTTAGAAAGCTCATTGAAAGAACCTAAACCGACTCTGGGTGTCCACATTAATCGTGTACTGGCAAGTGACTTAGGTTTATCCGTTTCTCAGATTGCCAATGCGATTCGCCCATTAATTGCGGGTGATAATGTCACAACTTGGGAAGATCGTGATGGCGAAAATTATGATGTGAATGTACGTTTAAATGAAAATAAACGTATGCTTCCGCAAGATGTGCAAAACCTATATCTCAACTCCAATAAGACCAATGCGACTGGGCAAAATATATTAGTTCCACTTAGCGCAGTTGCAACAACCGAAGAAAAACTCGGTGCTTCACAAATTAACCGACGTGATCTTGAGCGTGAAGTATTGATTGAGGCAAATACCTCAGGACGACCTAGCGGCGACATTGGTCAAGACATCGATAAAATGCAAAAGGCATTTAAACTACCTGCTGGATATACATTTGATACTCAAGGGGCAAATGCTGACATGGCTGAATCTGCTGGATATGCATTAACAGCCATCACCCTTTCAATTGTATTTATCTATATTGTTTTAGGTTCTCAGTTTAATAGCTTTATCCATCCTGCTGCAATTATGACCTCTTTACCATTGTCACTCATTGGTGTTTTTCTTGCCCTATTCTTGTTCAAAAGTACCCTAAATCTATTTTCGATTATCGGCATTATTATGTTGATGGGGCTCGTCACTAAAAATGCGATTTTGCTTATCGACTTTATTAAGAAAGCAATGGATCAGGGGACAAGCCGTTATGATGCTATTTTACAAGCGGGCAAAACTCGTTTACGTCCAATTTTAATGACGACAAGTGCTATGGTGATGGGGATGGTTCCCCTAGCTTTAGGTCTTGGTGAGGGCGGTGAACAAAGCGCACCAATGGCTCACGCTGTGATTGGGGGAGTAATTACTTCTACCCTATTGACTCTTGTGGTTGTACCCGTCATTTTCACTTATCTAGATGACTTGAAAAACTTTATGCTGCGTCAAACTCGACGATTCATGTCATAATGCAGCGATTATCGTATAATCTGCGTTTTTATAACGCTTAACTTTTAGGACTTTTTCCATGCGCGCAAGCCGCTTTTTATTTGCAACGTTGAGAGAAACCCCAAATGATGCTGAAGTGATTTCACACCAGCTCATGTTACGTGCGGGGATGATTCGTAAATTGGCATCTGGTTTATATACATGGCTGCCGATGGGAACACGTGTGCTTAAAAAAGTAGATGCGATTGTTCGTGAAGAAATGAACCGCTCAGGCGCAATGGAAGTATTCATGCCCGTGACTCAACCCGCAAGTCTTTGGGAAGAATCGGGTCGATATGAACAATATGGTCCTGAATTATTACGCTTTAAAGATCGTCATACGAACCCATTCGTACTTGGGCCAACGCATGAAGAAGTTATTACAGACATGGCGCGTAACGAACTTAAAAGTTATAAGCAGCTTCCTGTAAATTTCTATCAAATTCAAACCAAATTCCGTGATGAAATTCGTCCACGTTTTGGTGTAATGCGTTCACGTGAGTTCATCATGAAAGATGCTTATTCTTTCCATGCAACTCAAGAGTCACTACAAGAAACTTATGACGTAATGTACGACACCTATAGCCGTATTTTCACTCGTTTAGGTTTAGATTTCCGTCCAGTACAAGCCGACACAGGTTCTATTGGTGGTTCAGCTTCACACGAATTCCACGTATTGGCTGCTAGTGGTGAAGATGACATCGCATTTTCAACTGAATCTGATTATGCAGCAAACGTTGAAATGGCTGAGGCTGTTTTAGTGGGTGCACGTGCAGCACCGACACAAGAATTTAAATTGGTTGAAACACCAAATCAAAAAACAATTGATGATGTATGTCAGTTCTTAAATGCTGATCCAAAGCAATCTGTTAAAGCTTTATTGGTTCAAGGTGTTGCTGACGAAAAAGGTAATGTTCCTGTTGTTGCTCTATTTGTACGTGGTGACCACGAACTGAATGAGATTAAAGCTGAGAAGCATCCTTTAGTGGCTGCCCCTCTTACTTTTGCAACTGAAGCACAACTTCAAGCATTTGGTTTAACTGCTGGGTTTACAGGTCCACAAGGTTTAGTTGAAAAAGGTTTAACTGTAATTGTTGACCGCGCTGCATCTGTTCTTTCAGATTTCGTTGCTGGTGCAAATGAAGCTGACAAACATGCTGTTGGCGTAAACTGGGAACGTGATGCGCAAATTACAGAAGTTTTTGATTTGCGTAATGTCGTTGAAGGTGACCCATCTCCAGACGGTAAAGGCACGCTACAAATTAAACGTGGTATTGAAGTAGGTCATATTTTCCAACTTGGTACTAAATACTCTGAAGCTTTAGGCTGTAAAGTTCTAGGTGAAGATGGCAAACCATTTACAGTAACCATGGGATGCTACGGTATTGGCGTAACTCGTGTTGTTGCAGCTGCAATTGAACAAAACTACGATGACAAAGGTATTATATGGCCACAAGCTATTGCACCTTTTGAAATTGCAATTGTTCCAATGAATGCGCACAAATCACCACGTACTCTTGAAGCAGCAGAAGCACTTTATGCAGAACTTCAAGCTCAAGGTTTTGATGTGTTGCTTGATGATCGTAACGAACGTCCGGGCGTTAAGTTCTCTGATCTTGAATTGATGGGTATTCCACACCGTATTGTGATTGGTGAAAAAGGTCTTGATGCCGGTACTTTTGAATATAAAGGCCGTCGCGATGCTGAAGCGAGCAATTTAACGAAAGAAGAACTTTTAGCTAAGTTATCGCGTTAATAAATAGACAAATAAAAAAGCAGCTTTAAGAAGCTGCTTTTTTTAACTCAATTTTTATGCCTGAACCGTTAAGTCTTTAATAGTTGTCGATGAACCATTGGTTTTAACAGACTCAATTCCTTTATCACGTGAAGCTTCGCTCGCATAGAATTGACTTGTGCCAATAATTTGATGATTTGCAGCTTTTAAATTGAAATAAGGTTTCCCATTCTTTGCAGTTAAACGCTCATATCGTGCGTCATCACCACTATTTTTTTGAATTGATTCAATACCATTTACCGCAGAAGCTTTAGCCTTATATAGCTCACTATTTAGAATAGGTTCACCATTTCCTGCCTTTAAAATAAAGCGGTATTGTCCATCACTCGCTAGTGAAATTTCGTACCATCCTGCCATAAAAACCTCATTTTTTTGTTGGTGTGGGTATGACTTTCGTTATTATTCTGGACGAAAGTTATTTGTTATTTAAGACAATATAAATGGGCTATCATTCTTTGAATAGCCCATTTTTTATACTTTTTCGTAATAAAATTATAATGATCTTAGAAATTTAAAAAGTAGAGATATAAGTGCATATCTCTACTGAAATGTAATTAAAATTAACAATTTAAGCTTTTTTTACAAATTCAGATTTTAACTTCATCTGACCAATACCATCAATTTTACAATCGATATTGTGGCCATCACTTGCATCTGGAACTAAACGAATCGTTTTTACTTTCGTGCCGACTTTTACGACTGAAGATGAACCTTTAATTTTTAAGTCTTTAATGACAGTTACGCTGTCTCCATCAGCTAATACATTTCCATTAGCATCTTTAATAATTTCTTGTTCTTCAGTAAGTGATGCATCCCCTTCTTTCCACTCATTTGAGCATTCAGGACAAATTAATAAGTCGCCATCTTGGTAAGTATATTCTGATTGGCATTTTGGGCAGTTTGGCAACGACATGAAAAAAATCTCAAAAAGTATATTATGCGAGATATGACTCATTTTTTAAAGTTTTAAATAAAAGACTTTTACCAAAAAAAAATTTATACATTCATTTTGAGTTTTTACTTAATAAATATTCTTTCAAAATAATTGCATGGTTATTTTCAACATCTTTTGCTGAATATAAAAGCGTAACTGTATGTTTTACTGCGATGCGTTGTAGCTCTTCAACTGCGGAGTTGGTTTCAAGCTCTTTTAAATAACGCTGCTTAAATTCTTCCCAATGATCTGGCGTTGCTGCATGGAACCACTTGCGCAGTTCAGTTGAAGGTGCCACTTCTTTTAACCACAAATCTAAATGAGCATTTTCCTTACTAATCCCCCTACTCCATAGGCGGTCAACCAAAATTCGCTTTCCATCACTAGGCTCAGCATTTTCATAAATTCTTTTAATTTGGATATCCATTTCTGACACCTACTCAGCTTAATCTAAATATTATTGGCTTAATCATCACATTGATTTTCCTACTTCTACAATCTAAATCTTTTGCACAAAATATTGTCTCAATTTGCCATTTTTGATTAATTCAGGCATATAAATTGCTTTTGAATTTTCATTATTTTATCAAATGGTAAAAAATGAAATATTATATTTATCCATGTTCATCTCAAAAAAACGCCCCTTATTTGATTTTGTCATCTGGGTTAGGTGGTCATGCTAGTTTTTGGAGTCCACAGCTTGAATCGTTGAGTACGCATTTCAACATCGTGACTTATGACCAAGAAGGCTGTCACCAAGACAGTGCTTTATTACCTGCACACTACCATATGTGTGATATGGCAAATCAAGTATTACACTTATTAGAACATCTTCAAATTCATGAATTCCATATGATCGGGCATGCTTTGGGTGGCATCATCGGAATGGAACTCGCAAAGCAACTACAATCCAGCTCAATTACCATGCTCAGCCTGACACTGATTAATGCGTGGGATGAGCTAGATGCCCATACACAAAAATGTTTTGATGCCCGTATAGCATTATTAGCGTCAGCAGGTGCTGAAGCCTATGTACGTGCACAGGCATTATTTTTGTATCCTCCAGCATGGATTTCTCAGAATCATAGCGACATTAAAAATACCGAAGATATTCAACTCCAAAACTTTCCACCTAAGACAAATGTATTTGCACGACTCAAAGCATTGATGCGCTTTCAATTACAAGCAGAGCACTTACAAGCATTGCAAGACACCGCAATTCATATCGTTGCCAATCAAGATGATTTTTTAGTTCCAGTACATAAATCACAGGATCTTTTTACCAAACTCGCTCATGGTCAACTCTGCATTTTACCCTCTGGTGCCCATGCTTCCACAGTGACCGAATCTCAACGACTAAATCAAACTTTCATTCAATTTTTCCATAACATTAAGGCCTTATCATGAATGCAAAAACATTAAATATTTTAGATCAACTCTTTTTAGAAGCTAGAACCCACAGCACGTGGTTAGATAAAGCGGTCAGCACTGAGCAAATTCAACAAATTTATGATCTGGTCAAAATGGCGCCGACTTCTGCCAACTGTAGTCCTGCTCGTTTTGTCTTTTTAACAACACCTGAAGCTAAACAAAAACTCAAGCCAGCATTGTCGTCTGGCAATGTAGAAAACACGATGACAGCTCCTGTCACTGTTTTGGTTGCAACCGATGCAAGATTTTATGACAAACTGCCAGAACTATTTCCTTATGCCGATGCAAAATCATGGTTTACATCAAGTGAAGCCGTAGCACATGAAACTGCTTTTCGTAATAGTTCATTACAAGCTGCATATTTAATTATGGCATGTCGTAGTTTAGGTTTAGATACGGGTCCAATGTCTGGTTTTGATGCGAAACAAGTTGATGAGCTATTTTTTGCAGGCACAAATCATCATATTAATATCATCATTAACATCGGCTATGGCGACCCTCAAAAAGTTTATACTCGCCTTCCCCGTTTAAATTTTGAAGAGGCTTGTCGGGTAGAATGAGTTAAGTACATAACCCCCTCTTCAATCTTAAAAGAGAAATACCTTAGTTCTACACGGCGACTTCAATGTCGCCTTTTTTTATTCTGCTGTTTTAAAACATTGGATGTCATACACACTCCAAAAGCAAAATTGATCAAATGATGCACAATAAAGCAAGTTAGTTCCTCCTTGGTGCATAATCGCATTATTTTTTACCATTTGATAAAAATTATACCAAACAATAAATTCAATGTATTGATAAATATACAAACATTAAAGTTGGCACGAGCTATGCATTATTAAAAATACAACCAAACACTGAAAATTATATCGTTTATAGCTTTCAGTTCGACTTCCTAAACTCACGATGGGGAATCAAGATGAAGATCGGCGTTTTTTGTCCAATTGGAAATAATGGCTGGCTGCTTTCAGAAAATGCACCGCAATATAAACCTACCTTTGAATTAAACAAACAAATTGTACAGCGTGCTGAACACTACGGTTTTGACTTTGCCCTTTCCATGATTAAGTTACGTGGTTTTGGCGGAAAAACTGAGTTTTGGGACTATAACCTTGAAACATTTACCCTCATGGCAGGTCTCGCCGCTGTCACCAGCAAAATCCAAATTTATGCAACCGCTGCAACACTAGTCATGCCTCCTGCAATTGTGGCACGTATGGCATCGACCATAGACTCGATTTCCAACGGTCGCTTTGGACTAAATGTCGTGACTGGATGGCAAATGCCTGAATACTCCCAAATGGGTATGTGGCCCGGAGATGAATATTTTGCTAAACGCTATGACTACTTATCTGAATATGTCGAAGTTTTACGTGAACTTTGGGCAACCGGGAAGTCAGACCTAAAAGGCGAGTTTTTCCAGATGAATGATTGTCAGGTCAAACCACAGCCTCAAGCTGATATGAAAATTATCTGTGCAGGACAGTCTGATGCTGGTTTAGCTTTTTCCGCAAAATATGCCGATTACAACTTTGTTTTTGGAAAAGGTTTAAACACACCGACAGCCTATGCCGAAATTAATGATCGCTTAAGAGCTCAAACTGACAAAACTGGACGCAATGTACAGACCTATGTGTTGTTTATGGTAATTGCAGCCGAAACAGATGCTGCTGCAATGCAGAAATGGCAACACTATAACGATGGTGCGGACATGGAAGCTATTCGTTGGCTACAAGACCAAGGTGCAAAAGATAAAGTGTCTGGCACTGACACCAATATTCGTCACATGGCCTCTAGTGTTTCTCCAGTCAATATCAATATGGGCACCATTGTTGGCTCTTTTAAAAATGTCGCAAAAATGCTTGATGAGATTTCCGAGATTGAAGGTACAGAAGGAATTTTGTTGACCTTTGATGACTTTGTACAAGGTGTAGAAGATTTTGGTCAACGCATTCAACCGCTCATGAAATGTCGTGAAAGTGTCATTACCGAACTGGCAGAGCAAGCCGAACCAACTGTTTTGGAGAAAAGCGCATGAATGAAATGTCTAATATTGTGTGTGCAGAATTCACGTCACAGATCGGTACAGGCAAAGTATTAAAAGCCGAACCTGAACATATTCAACTAGCAGCAGAACAAACTGCGCTTGTTGTCATTGATATGCAAAATGCCTACACCTCTTTAGGTGGGTATTTAGATTTAGCAGGTTTTGATGTTTCAAAGACTAAACCTGTAGTCGAAAATATTAAAAAGGCGATCGATGCTGCACATAGTGCAGGAATTCAGGTCATCTATTTTCAAAATGGTTGGGATAAAAACTACGTCGAAGCTGGTGGTTTAGGTTCACCAAATTTTCATAAATCCAATGCTTTAAAAACCATGCGTAAACAGCCTGAGTTACAAGGCCAACTTTTATCTAAAGGTGGTTGGGACTTTGCTTTAATTGATGAGTTACAACCACTTCCACAAGACATCATTATTGAAAAGCCACGTTATAGCGGTTTCTTTAACACCGCGCTCGACAGCATTTTACGTGCTCGTGGTATTCGTAATTTGGTCTTTGTAGGTATTGCCACCAATGTCTGTGTCGAGTCGACCTTACGTGATGGTTTCTTTTTGGAATATTTCGGTGTTGCACTTAAAGATGCTTGCTATCAAGCCGGACCTCAAGAGGCTCACGACGCAGCGCTATATAACATTAAAACTTTTTTTGGCTGGGTATCTGACACCAATAGTTTCATTGAAACCTTTAGTTCGGCATCAACATTGCTACAGCAATCTGCCTAATTCATACATTTAATTTTTACTAAAATTTTTTGATTTGGAGCATTTTATGTCTAAACAAGTTGTTATCCCTGAAGGAACATCGGCACCACTTGCACCCTATGTTCCTGCAACCAAAGCGGACAATATTGTGTATGTCTCAGGCACATTGGCTTTTGATGAAAATAATAATGTGGTTTGTATTGGTGATGCTGCAGGACAGACTCGCCATATTTTAGAAACAATCAAAAAAGTGATTGAAACTGCGGGTGGCACCATGGATGACGTAACGTTCAATTCCATTTTCATTAAAGATTGGGCGGACTATACCGCAGTGAATACGGTATATGCCGAATACTTTCCGGGTGACAAACCTGCTCGCTTTTGTATCCAGTGCGGCTTGGTGAAACCCGATGCCTTAATTGAAATTGCATCGATTGCCCATGTGGGATAAGCGATGTCACTGACAAAAACCTTCAGCATCATAACTGATGTGATGTTTTAGCCTCGATTCATTGTAATGATCATGTATTGGGGCTGGAGAGCAATCATGCAAAAAAGAGAAGAGAAACAGGTTTTAACTCCATCTGCTATTCAGCTGGCTCAAACATGCTCAACACACTTAGAAGTAGATCAGCATACTTTTAGACAAGGCATGGCCAATCTTGGGGCAGCAGTGAATGTCATCACGACGGATGGACCTGCAGGACAAGCTGGTTTTACAGCATCCGCTGTATGCAGTGTAACTGATACACCACCGACACTATTGGTTTGCCTCAACCGCTCAGCATCTGTGTTTAATACTTTTAAACAGAATGAGGTGCTTTGCGTCAATACTTTAGCTGCTCATCAAAGTACGCTATCTATAATATTTGGCGGGAAAACGCCAATGCCAGAACGCTTTGCTCATGGGGAATGGAGCAAGCTAATCACTGGTTCTCCGATTTTGAATGAGGCCTTGGTGTCATTTGATTGTGAAATTGTACAAAGCATGAGTATCGGTAGTCATGATGTCTTGTTTTGTTCGGTCAAAGCAATGAAACACCAAAGTGGGCTTAATGCACTTATGTACTTCAACCGCAATTATTGCGAATTACAAACAGCATGCTAATGCAGATAAAAAATGAAAAAGAGGATCTGTTATGCGAACACAAGAATCTTGGTTTCCTAAATTTAAGCCGCACACAGGTAATTTAGAAACTCCCGTACAAATTGATGAATATCTTCCTCCCGGTAAAAGTATTGTTTTGGGGTTACAACATGCTTTTGCGATGTTCGGAGCAACTGTTTTAGCCCCGTTACTCATGGGCTTTGATCCGAACCTCACCATTTTTATTACTGGTATTGGCACCATCTTGTTCTTTTTAATTACAGGTGGGCGTATGCCCAGCTATCTCGGATCAAGCTTCGCCTTTATTGGCGCAGTCGCAGCAGCCACAGGGTATGCAGGGGTTGGATCAAATCCAAATTTAGCTGTGGCGCTGGGCGGTACAATCATTTGCGGTTTGATTTATGCATGCATCGGTTTAATTGTCATGAAAACTGGAACTGCATGGATTGAAAAACTCATGCCACCCGTGGTCACTGGTGCAATTGTCATGATTATTGGTTTAAACCTTGCACCTGTAACAATCAAAAGCGTTTCGACAAATAGCTTTGACACGTGGATGGCAGTCATTACCATTTTATGCATTAGTGCCGTTGCTGTTTTTACAAGAGGTATGATTCGTCGCCTTCTATTACTCATCGGGCTCATCAGTGCTTATTTTATTTATTTTCTACTCACCAATATCTTAGGATTAGGCAAACCCATCGATTTTAATGCAATCAGTCAAGCTGCATGGTTTGGCCTACCCACTTTTCACTCACCTGTTTTTAATGCCAAAGCTATTTTATTGATTGCACCTGTTGCGCTTATTTTAGTCGCTGAAAACTTGGGACATTTTAAAGCGGTTTCTGCCATGACAGAACGTAATTTATCTCCATATATGGGTCGTGCTTTTTTTGCAGATGGCATTTGTACAAGTTTATCAGCTTCTGTTGGTGGTACAGGCATGACGACTTATGCTGAAAATATTGGGGTAATGGCTGTAACTAAAGTCTATTCAACAACTATTTTTGTGGTTGCGGGACTATTTGCAATTCTACTCGGTCTATCCCCTAAATTTGGAGCAATTATTAGTACCATTCCTGTTGCTTTATTAGGCGGTGCGTCCATTGTTGTCTTTGGCTTAATTACCGTTGCTGGAGCAAAAATTTGGATTGATAACAAAGTTGATTTCACTAAAAATAGTACTTTAATTATTGCAGCAGTCAGTCTCATTATGGGTGCTGGCAATTTAAGTCTACATATTGGGCCATTTGACTTAGGAGGTATTGGAACTGCAACACTTGCAGCAATTGTTCTTAACCTATTACTCAACAGAACGGAAAAATCCGAAAATCAATCTATTGAAAAATCAGTAGAACCGCTTAATTCTGTCCCACATCTCTAATTCTGGAGAAACTCCTTGATTCAAAGTGTTTCATTTATCGGTTTAGGTGCAATGGGATGGCACATGGCTTCCCATTTAACCCAAGTATGTAACCAAGTCTATGTTTGGAATCGTACTTTTGCTAAAGCAAAGCAACATGAGCAAACCTTTGGTACGCAGGCTGTAGACCTGACACAAGCTCTACAAGCAGATATTATCTTTTCATGCCTACCTAATAGCCAAGATGTAGAAAATTTAATTGCGGATTCTCAACTAAAACAAGGGTGTATTTGGGTAGATTGCACTAGCGGTGTGCCAGAGACTGCAAGAAAACTCAGCCAACAGCTCAAATTAAATGGAGTTGATTATTTGGATGCTCCAGTTTCAGGTCAAACGATTGGAGCTGAACGAGGAACTCTCACGGTAATGGTCGGAGGTGACGAGTCTGCTTTTAAAAGAGCAAAACCAATCATTCAAGCATTTGCTAATTTAGTTGAATATGTCGGCGAAAGTGGAGCTGCCTTTGCAGTAAAAGCCATCAATAACACATTAATGGCAACACATCTTTGGGCGTTGGCAGAGGGATTAAGTATCCTTAAATCTCAAGGCGTAAATTTACACTCCGCAATAAACTGTATTAACCACTCTAGTGGCAAAAGTAATGTTTCAGAACACATCATGATGCAACGTATTTTAAACCGCAAATTTGAAAAAACTTTTGCATTAGATTTATTACAAAAGGATATTGGAATTGCACTAAATCTCGTTACTCAAAATAATTTGGAACTCCCAGCTTTTAGTCTCATTCAGCAACAGTTTAATCAGGTTTCCAAACCCGATGCACAACAAGTCGATTTTTCAGCCATAGTTAAACTATTGGAACAACAAAACCAATTAGAGCTATGTTAAGAGTAGGTCATACGACCTACTCTTTTTTATAAGAAAAGCAGAGTAACTTTATTGGTCTGGAATTTCAGCTTCAATCAATAAAGTCAGTAAAGATAAAGATTCTTGCCATCCCAAATAGCAAGCTTCCTCTGGAATAACTTCCGGTATGCCTTCTTGTGTAATATGCACTTCTGTACCTACCAATACGCTTTTTAAGGTAATAGTGACTTGCATAGTTCCTGGTAAATTTGGATCGTCGAATTGATCGTTGTAACGAATTAATTCATTTGGAACTAATTCAACATATGTTCCACCAAAAGCATGTGTTGAACCTGTCGAAAAATTGGTAAAACTCATTTTATATGAGCCACCAACATTTGCATCAAAACTATGAACCTTGGCAGTAAAGCCGTGCGGCGGCAACCACTTGACTAAAGCATCTGGATCTAAAAATGCACGGTAAACTCGCTCGGCTGGAGCCTTAAATACGCGATGAAATTTTACTGTTCCTGTTGCCATCATATTCTCCTTATTTTAATTTCTTTTAAATTATCGAAATTATGCTTATTAGCTTAAACCTTCCGATTTATCCGAACGTATATTTTTGGTGTTTTTTCAAACAAAATACTTTTTTCAGGCGAAATCAAATTACGAAAACTAGGGCTGATTTTTTAGTAAAAATGGAGCAAAATAGTCAGCAATCATAAAGAAACATATTGAATTTGAGATTAATCATGAGTCTGCTCGCTTTCTCCTCATATGCTTTAAACGGTGTAGATGCACAGAAGTTTTTACAAGGCCAAGTTACTGTAGATACTGAACGTTTAGCTGAAAATGAAACTCGCTATACAGCCATTTGTGATCTTAAAGGTCGTATTCATTTTGGCTTGTGGCTAAAGAAGATTAATCCTGAAAGTTTTGAAATTGTAGTTGCTCAAGATCAAGCTGAAGAGTTTGCCAAACATGTTAAAAAATTTGGTGCTTTTTCGAAAATGACCTTAAATGAACAAGGCGCTGTGTTCCCAAAAGTTGTGAATCATCAAACTGAGTTCAATACGACTGAAACTGATATTTCTGAATGGCAAAAACAAGCCATTATGACGGGTCAAGCGTGGATTACACAGGCAACTGAACATGAATTCCAGCCACAAGAATTGCGTTTACATCAACGTGAAGGTGTCAATTACGATAAAGGTTGTTACTTAGGTCAGGAAATTGTGGCGCGTCTTTGGTTTAAAGCAAAACCAAAACACTGGTTACATCTGGTTCAGGGTATAGGTGAAGCACCTGCTTCAGCAACTCAACTAAATAACGATATTGAAGTCGTTAATAGTATTTCAAATGATGAAGGCTATCTTGCTTTAGTTGTTGCTAAACCTGCTGCTCTACAAGAGTTGGGACTTCAAGTTCTTGAATTACCTGAAGCTTTAAGTGGCGATGTTGCAAGACCACAATAATAGTTTTTATTAACTCGAACTGCCCACTTTTAAGTTAGTGGGCTTTTTTATAGATACAAAACACTAATGATTTCATTAGATTAGAACTTCAATTTTTTAAGTTTTATATGCCATCATTAGCCCTGTTGAAATTAAAGAGAAAAAAGATGAAAACTAAACTTGCTACACTCATGTTGAGTCTGGCTATTTTCGGTTCTGCTCATGCTGATGTTAAAGCACTTGAACAAAATCTTAAGACGAATTATCCAGATTTGCCTGTAAAAGGTGTTTATCAATCTCCTGTTCAAGGCATCTATGAAGTGTACACAAGCGGCCGCATTGTCTATACAAACCAAGATGCCAAGTACTTTTTTGTCGGTAACCTAGTCGACATCAAACAACAAAAAAACATGACTGAAGAACGTATTGCCGAACTTGGCAAAATTGACGTTAAAAGTTTGCCATTAAATCAGGCCATTAAATATATAAAAGGTAAAGGCGAACGTACGATTTATGTCTTTAGTGACCCAGATTGCCCATATTGTCAGCGCTTAGAGCAAAATATGGTTGGTGTTGATAACGTAACGGTATATGTGTTCCTTTATCCTCTTACTAGTTTGCATCCAAATGCTGAAAAAGTTTCAAATCAAATCTGGTGCTCAAAAAATCCAGCAGAAGCTTGGACAAACTACATGCTTAACCGCAAATTGCCGACTAATAGCAAAAGTTGCTCAAGCCCAATTCAGAAAAATATCGCTTTAGGTCAAAAATTAAATATTGATGGAACACCTACCCTGTTCTTGCAAGATGGCCAAAGACTCTCTGGTGTTCCAAGTGATGCCAAACAAATTGAAGCATTACTTCAGTCAGCAAAATAATAATATTACCCACTCCATTGTATGAATGTGAGTGGGTCTTTTTTCTCCACAATTTGCCCAAAGTGCAGCGCTTTATATACAAATCGGCTGTTTACTTTCAGCAATCAATATTTATGATGAGAAATGAAACTATTTAATGCATCAATGGAATGATGTAGCTACGAAGTAAAAGGTTAAAAAGAAATGAAGAAATTACTAATCGCAAGCCTAATCACCCTTTCAAGTGCATCAATTTTTGCAGCTGATAACACGGCGACCGCTGCTAAAACCGATGTTTTCAAACAAGCTGAACAACTCTACGCAGCAAAAAATTACTCTGCCGCATTTCAAGAAATGCAACGCCTAGCTCAAACAGGAAATGCCCAAGCCATCTATAACTTAGGCTATATGACTCAAATGGGCCAAGGTACAGCAAAAGATTCTTCTAAAGCCCTCAAATATTATGAAGATGCTTCAAATAAAGGTTACGCCCAAGCGAGTTACACGCTGGCACAAATTTATGAGACTGGTGAATTAGGGGTTGCCAAAGACAGCAACAAATTCAGTCAATATATTCAAAAAGCATCGGCTCAAGGTTCTGATGATGCAACTGTGAAAATCGCGACGATTTTATTTGCTCAGAAAAAACCGCAGTCACATCAAATTGCCCTTCAAAAGTTAGCACCTTTAATTAGAAAGGGTAACTATCCAGCGACTCAGGTGAAAGCACTTTATGATATTAGTCAAGGTGTGGAAAATAAAAATCCGTTAATGAAACGCCAAGGTATCGAAGCTTTACAATCGATTGCTCAAAAAGGTTACGCTCCTGCGTCTATGGCTTTAGCGACCATGATGGCGAATGGTAATATCATTCCACAAAATTTACCTGAGGCCAAAAAGATCTTTACTGAACTTGCCAATCAAAATGTTCCTAACGCTAAAGAGTCTTTGGTTTCGGTTGATAAGATTATTGCAGAAAAAAGTAAACAGGCTGCAAATGCTCCCGCACAGCCAGCACCAAAGAAATAGTCACTAGCCCCTTACGGGGCTTTTCTTTTACCACCACAAAGCAATAAGCCCGCTAACGCCAATAAAACCAACAACTGTACTAATCATAAGCGGTGTTAATGCTTTTTCATTTAATCCATAAGCCTGTCCAAAAATTCCGAAAGCAATCGGCATTGGTAAGGCAGCAATTAATGTTCCTGCGTAGAGCATCTCACGACTTACATCTGGAGTTATTAAAAAGAGAGAAAAAATAACAGATGGCATGAGGATAACTTTAAATATCGCCAACAAAATACTTTCTGTATTTACTGCTGTGATTCCAATACCCACTAAACTCCCGCCAATTGCAAACAAGGCCAAAGATGAAGCTGTACGACCAAGTAACTCTAAAGACTGATCAAGCGTCGCAGGAAGATTAACATCGAAAAGAATACATCCCATTCCAACCAAAATCGCGATAATGACAGGATTCTTGAGTAAGTTTAAAAAAGTCTGTTTTAAAAGCGGTAAAAGATTTTGTTGTTGATGTAAACCAGCTTCGGCCAGAATGAGCATCAGTGCCACAATCAATAAATTTTCAATGATGAGTGTTAAAGAAATATAAATCGCAGCATGATTACCTATCAACATGGTTAAAATAGCTGTTCCCATAAATCCAGTATTGGACATAGATGCGCCCATCGAAATAACGGCGCTATGAGTTAAACTATTTTTAAAATATTTTCGATAGAGAATAAAAGCCAAGAAAAATAAAATTAAAGACCCACCGCCATAAGCAAGAAAATAAGCAGGGTGCCAAATGTCTTGTAAGTTTTTATTTGCCAATGAGTGAATTAAAAAAGCTGGTAAAGAAATTTTAATTACAAATGCGCTAAGAGCCCTGATCTGTTCAGGCGTTACTAATTTGATGAGGACACAAACATAGCCCATCAATAGCAATATCAAGATAGGTAAAATAACCTGAAAAACCACTGACCGTCCTCACTTAGCGAAAGAAAAATGGGCAAAGATAACTTTGCCCAAAACAATTAAAAAGAGTTAAAAAGCTGCTTTAATCCATGAGGTTGGCAACGTAAATACTGAGGTGCAATTTTAACTTCTGCACCTAAAGCCGCTGCTGCATGCCAAGGCCATCTTGGGTCGTACAACATTGCACGAGCAAGACCAATAGCATCAGCTTGCTGGTTTTCCAAAATTTGTTCTGCATGTTCTGGCTCAGTAATTAAGCCTACAGCAATGACTGGAATAGACACATGCTTTTTGACTTGTTCAGCAAATGGAACTTGGTAACCTGCCCCAATCGTAATAGACTGATGCTCGTGCAAACCACCACTAGACACATGCACATAGGCTGCGCCCAATTGCTCTAAAGCTTTTGATAAACCCACTGTAGATTCAACATCCCAGTGCTTGATGCTCTCTAACCAATCAGTCGCAGACAATCTAACACCTACAGGATAACCTTCAGGTACAGCCAATTTAATTGCCTGAAGAACCTCAAGGGTCATACGCATACGGTTTTCTAAAGAACCACCATATTCATCAGTACGCTGATTGGCAATTGGCGATAAGAATTGATGTAATAAATAACCATGCGCAGCATGAACTTCAATCAGCTCAAACCCAGCTTCTACAGCACGTTTTGCAGCCGCTGCAAAGTCTTGTTGAACCTGTTTAATCTCAGCAATAGTCAAAGCATGGGGTGCTGCATCATGAACAGAAAAAGTACTTTCACTTGGTGCAACCGTTTGCCAACCATGAGGCTGATCTTTTGCAATTTGACCTTTGCCTAACCATGGTTTTTCAGTAGACGCTTTACGTCCCGCATGTGCTAACTGAATTCCAAATGGCATCGGTGAAAGTGTATGAACCTTAGCTAACAACGCTTTGATTTGGTCACGTTGCTGATCATTCCAGAGCCCAAGGTCAGCATAGCTAATCCGACCTTCAGGTTGTACAGCAGTCGCCTCTACAATACAAAGCCCAGCGCCAGACAATGCATAATTCGCCCATTGCTGTTCATGCCAATAGGTAATTTCACCGTCATCTGTTGCCGAATATTGGCACATTGGAGCAATTACAATTCTATTGACCAGTTGTAGTGAACCAAAGTTAACCGTTTCAAATAATTTTGCCATTTTTAATTCCTAGAATTGCTTAATTACACGTAAACCTGCACTCCAGTTACGTCCATCCGCTGGTTCAAAATAACGTCCATTACCATCATTTACGATCACTGAACCTGCATAGTTTTTATCAAATAGGTTATCAACACGGGCAAAGCTATTCACTTTCCAGTCGCCCATTACCCATGCATAACCCACATTAGCTGAGGTTACACTGTAGCTTGGTGCCGCGTCACTGTTGGTATCATTCACGTATACTTTATCCATATACTGTACATCTACACCGCCATATAGACCGTGCGATGGCTGCCAAGCTAAAGAGGCATAAGCTTGGTTTTTAGCAATTCCAGGAATGGCATTACCCGATGGAATTTGAGCAATACTTCCTAAAGCTGGAATATCAGCATCAAAAGTTGCATCTAAATATGTATAGCTAGCAGTCGCTGTTAAATCTCGCCACAACTTTTTATTCCATGCAAACTCTACCCCTTCACGTAAGGTTTTATCGGCATTACGGAATGTTGATCGACCATTTGAGTTGCCGGCAGAAACGATATCATCTTTGGTTTTAGTTTGAAAAACTGCCAAAGTAAAATCACCTAATTGGTTTTGTGATTTTAAGCCTGTTTCATAGGTATCACTTGTGGATGCGGTTAAATCAAAATTAAAACCACTTTCTCCATCTGGACGATATGCCATTTCAGTAAAAGTTGGCGTTTCAAATCCTTTGGCATAACTCACATAGGCCATGAGTTCAGGTAAAATTTGCCAGCTTAAAGCAACTGAAGGCAAAACTTTACTGTAATCAGTCTTACCACTATCGTCGCCATTACTTAAATAGTTATCTTTAGATTTGTAGTGGACATTGCTATAGCGTACGCCCGTATCTAAACGCCACATTGGTAAGAACTGCCATGACGCTTGTAAATAAGGATCGATATTCCACAAGGTATTGTCTTCATCACGACGCAAATTACCTTTGACGCCATAAGAAGGTTGACCATTTACCAAATTAAAGTTTTCAAAACCTTTACGATCTTCATCCATTGCATCGAGTGCAACACCAACACTTAGAGTAGTATTTGGAAGTAACTCTTTGCCCGTCCAACGGAAATCAGCACCATAATAATCACGCTCAAAATCAATTACCCCGCCTGCATGATTGATGCTGGCATCTTGTGTTGATTTAGGTATAGATTGATATTGAGTGACTTGGCGATTACCTAAATATGCCATAGCATAGAGTTCATTTTTATCATTAATAGGCTTAGACCATGTCACCCCTGTTTGGGTCTGTTCAATATCTTTACGGACATTAAATTGCTTTAAAAATGGAACTTGTTGCTTTGGATTAGCATTCCACTGGTCATGCGTTAAACCCTGCGGGTCGTCTGCATGAATTTTGACATAGTTGGTTATCCAGTTGATTTTGCTACCATCATTAAGATCCCAACTGAGTTTTGCATTATTTAATACTTTTTCTGCACCAGTATGTTCTCGGTAACCATCAGTATCGAAGTATGATGAACTAATAACATAACTTGGTTCATTCGCACCCTTTGCCCCACCTTGTAGCACGAGTCCCGCTCGGCTTTTATCGTGGCTGCCTCCCGAATAACTCAGCTCAATTGAATCTTTTCCTTGTCCTTCTTTAGTAGACGTTAAAATTGTCCCGCCAGATGAGTTTCCATATAGCGATGAAAAAGGTCCCGTTAGAACTTCAACATGATCCAGACTACTTAAATCGATATTAGATGTTTGACCCTGTCCATCTGGCATTGTGGCAGGAATACCGTCCACATACAGGCGAATGCCTCGAACCCCAAAAGTTGAACGTGCACCAAAACCACGCATAGATAACTGTAAATCTTGTGCATAATTTTCACGATTACGAAGCTGTAAACTCGGTATACCCTTCACAACTTCGGTTAAATTTACTTGTGAAGAAGTATCGACTTGAGGTGCATCTATTCGAAAAACCGAAGCTGGCGTCTGCAAATAGGTTGTATCGGTACGGGTTGCCTCAACATGTAACGTTGGCAATACAGTCACGTCTTGGGTTAAGTCTTCTGCCCAAACAAGTGGGCTAGAAATGCAGCCCATACTCATCAAAATACAGTAATGAAGTCGATCTAAGCGTAATAAGGACATGCTTATTTCCTTTATTTATATTGTAGTTATCATAACAAAAAGCGGTGTCTTGTCTGGATATTGAATTCGATCTGCATTGTTATAAATCTAGAACACTCTTCATCGATATCTAAAATTGATTTCCAGATTAGAATTATCGACTCAAAGATGGATGGTCTTTCCAGCAATAACGTTCAGGCCAATCTTTTGCTTCTTCGGCATAATCAATTCCAATCCGTGGCGTCAACACTACTTCTGGCTGTATCGAAGCTGCCTCAATCCACAGTCCCGTTTCTTCACCTAAAGTCTGGCCTTTTAAAGTTCGATCAATACCCAAATAGCGTGTCAATTTTCCGGGTCCAGCTAGAAGCTTATATTCTTTTTTGGTTGAAGCACCATTTAAAAATGCAGAACGAATCATGACCCCTTCAGGAATGCCTTCTGTCTGAGTAATCAGATTGAGCATTTCATACATGCCATAAATTAAGTAGACATAAATCGTACCGCCAGAGCGATACATTACATCTGTTCGTGCTGTGCGCTTGTCATTGTAGCTGTGACAAGCTTTATCACGAACACCCAAATAAGCTTCTGTTTCACTAATTGTGCAACGGATGACTTGACCATCAGGTTGTCGTTTACATAATACGCAGCCAATTAGGTCATAAGCCACTTCGGAGGTTTCACGTTGAAACCAGCTTAATGGTAAAATATCTGACATAGTAATCTCTGAAATATTACATACCACACGTTATACTTGATTAATCCAGTATATCTGTTAATTCTGCGAGTTGGCATGCCTGAGTTACCCGAAGTCGAAACAACCAAAACCAGTTTATTTCCTCTATTGAATCAAAAAGTTCTAAGTGTTGAAGTACGTAATCCGAGCTTACGTTGGCCTATCCCAGATGATGTTCAAAAACTCGTTGGGCAACGTCTCATTGGGTTAAATCGACGTTCAAAATATATTTTGGCAGAGTTTGAACAAGATCAAATGCTCTGGCATTTAGGCATGTCGGGTAGCTTTCGCCTGTCCCAACCAAATGATGAGCTGAGAAAACATGATCATTTAATTATTCAATTTGAAGATCAGCAGTTACGTTACCATGACCCACGTCGTTTCGGTTGCATCCTTTGGCTTAATACGGAAACTCAAGGCAAACTCATTGACACTTTAGGACCTGAGCCTTTAAGTTCTGACTTTCATGCAGAATATTTAGCTTCCAAACTTAAAAATAAAGCTGTCGGCATAAAAATTGCACTTATGGATAATCATGTAGTGGTTGGTGTAGGCAATATTTATGCAACTGAAAGCTTATTTAATGTTGGCATTCACCCAGCACAACCTGCTGGTGATTTAAGCATGCAACAGATTGAAAAATTGGTTGTTGAAATTAAACGAATTCTAAAGACAGCAATTGATTTAGGTGGTTCGACTTTACGCGACTACAGCAATGCCATGGGTGAAAATGGTTATTTCCAGCAAACATTACTTGCTTATGGTCGTGCTGGAGAAATGTGTGTTAACTGTGAAACCACATTAGAAAACTTAAAACTTGGTCAGCGTGCCAGCGTATTTTGTCCCCAGTGCCAACCCCTTAAAAAGCTGAGAAAGCCTTAATTTTTTGGAGAAAGACAACATGCAAACAGCAATTGTCCGTCATATTTTAGTCAAAGATAAAGACTTAGCTGAGCAGCTAAAAAAGAAGCTACAAAATGGTGCCGACTTCGCAAAAATTGCCAAGCAATACTCCACCTGTAATTCGGCAAAACGTGGCGGTGAACTTGGCGAAGTCAAAAAAGGACAACTTGTGCCAGTCATTGACAAAGTTGTTTTTACAGCTGCTGAACGTGTTTTACAAGGCCCAATCAAAAGCCAGTTTGGCTATCATCTTTTAGAAGTTAAATTCCGAATGGGCAGCTTACGTTGATTGCATTAATTTAATTATTTTTTTCAGAAGCTTGAGCCTGTGCATTCAGTTGATATGTCCAGGCTTTAACACACTCACCCGACTCTAATTTCACATCTGCGATGACACGCTGGTATTGAAAACCCTCAAAGTCATCAAGCATTTGCCAATTTTCAGCAAGTTTTTCCGTACTAAACAAATAGCCCTCTACCCAATCTGCTTGCGAATCTAACTCAAGCGCTTTTAAGCCTTTGTCAGGTCCCCAATCTAAAATATGAATCACACCGCGTACACTAGCTTTTGTCCAGCTTCCACCAATCTGCTCTAAAATATGAGCATTTGCTTTATTCGGACATAAAGTGCCATACACAAAAAGCTGATTCATTTATTTATATCCTTTTTACAATCTAGATAGTTGAGCCTATCGGTAGCCTGCCTATTTTATCAATATCTTTAGCCCAGTATAAAATACTAAGTAATAAAAAACGGTACTCTCGGTACCGTTTCCTATTAATTCAGAATATTGTTAAGCTTGCTTTTTCAACTCATCGCGAATTTCACGCAATAACTGAATATCTTCAGGAGTTGCAGCTGGAGCTTCTGGCTCTTCTTTATTACGACGAAGTTTATTTAATAATTTCACCATTAAGAACACTACCCAAGCCAAAATTAGGAAGTTAATTAAAATGGTGAGGAAATTACCATAAGTTAAAACATTGATACCTGCTTTTTGCAAAGCATCTAAAGATTGCAGATTGGTAGGGTTGGATCCTAGAACAATAAATTTCTGCGAAAAATCAACACCACCACCAGTAATCACACTGATAATTGGCATGATAATATCTTTTACTAAAGAGTCCACGATTTTGCCAAAAGCACCACCAATAATCACACCAATGGCTAAATCCATCATATTGCCTTTAATGGCAAATTCTTTAAATTCTTGAATAATACTCATCTAAACATCTCCAGATGTCGGGGGCCGAAACAGGTCATATTTTTCTTTTTCATTGGCCTCGTATCAAATTAGATAGTACTCGCCATGATATTGATAATTTAATATTTTTATCAAAAAAAAGAAAACTATCTCACACTTTAACAACATATTCTCTTATAAGAAAAATATGATTTTAAGCTTAGTTTAATTTTAAATATAACGATTAAAAAAACCGCTAAATTAATTTAGCGGTTTTTTCTTTTTCAGTTAAGAAAAATTATTTATCACGGTTACGTTTACGTTCGTTTTCAGTCAAGTAACGCTTACGGATACGGATTGATTTAGGTGTTACTTCAACTAATTCATCATCTTCAATGAATTCAAGCGCTTGCTCAAGCGTATATTCAATTGCAGGTACTAAAGTTAAAGCATCATCTGTACCAGATGCACGAACGTTAGTTAATTGTTTCGCTTTAGTTGGGTTTACAACCATATCGTCTGAACGAGAGTTAATACCCACGATCATACCTTCGTAAACTTCTAACTGTGGTTTAGCGAACAAACGACCACGGTCTTGTAAGCTGAACAATGCATAGCCCAAGCAAGTACCTTGAACCATAGAGATCAATACACCGTTTTGACGTTTCGCAACAGTACCTTGTTTAACAGGGCCATAATGCGAGAAGCTTGAAGTCATGATTCCTGTACCAGAAGTCATGGTCAAAAATTCAGAACGGAAACCGATCAAACCACGTGAAGGTACAGTTGCTTCAATACGGATACGGCCTTTACCGTCAACTTCCATATTGGTCATCTCGCCTTTACGGTGACCCATTTGTTCCATTACAGCACCTTGATGCTGTTCTTCAACGTCAAAAGTTACGTTTTCGTAAGGCTCTTGTCTTTCACCATCAATTTCTTTGATGATTACTTGTGGACGTGATACGCCCATTTCAAAACCTTCACGACGCATGTTTTCAATTAAAACTGAAAGGTGAAGTTCACCACGGCCAGATACTTTGAAACGGTCTGGACTGTCAGTATCTTCAACACGTAAAGCTACGTTATGAATTAATTCGCGATCAAGACGTTCACGGATATTACGTGAAGTTACGAATTTACCTTCTTTACCAGCAAACGGAGAGTTGTTTACTTGGAATGTCATAGATACTGTAGGTTCATCTACAGATAATGCTGGTAATGCTTCAACATTTTTCGGATCACAAACTGTGTCAGAAATGTTAAGTGCATCGATACCAGTAATACATACGATATCACCAGCAGAAGCTGATTCAACATCAATACGCTCTAAACCATGGTAACCCATGATTTTCAAGATACGACCGTTACGTGTATTGCCTTCTTTGTCAATTACAGTAACAGGAGTATTTAATTTTACTGAACCACGTTGAATACGACCAACACCGATAACGCCTACGAAGCTGTTATAGTCAAGTGATGAAATCTGCATTTGGAACGGACCATCAACATCAACTGCTGGTGGTTCAACGATATCAACAATCGTTTCAAACAACGGAGTCATGTCTTCTGCAAGTTCTTCTGGAGCAGGACCCGCTACACCACGTAAACCAGATGCATAAACGATTGGGAAGTCTAACTGTTCATCAGTTGCACCAAGGTTATCAAATAGATCAAATACTTGATCGATTACCCAGTCTGGACGCGCGCTTGGCTTGTCAACTTTGTTGATAATAACAATTGGTTTTAAACCACGAGCAAAAGCTTTTTGTGTCACAAAACGAGTTTGTGGCATTGGGCCTTCTTGTGAGTCAACTAAAAGCAATACGCAGTCAACCATCGACATAACACGTTCTACTTCACCACCGAAGTCGGCGTGTCCCGGGGTGTCAACGATGTTGATACGGTAAGTTGTATCAGTACGTTTATCCAACCAAGTAATAGAAGTGTTCTTTGCAAGAATGGTAATACCACGTTCACTTTCAAGCGCGTTCGAGTCCATGACACGCTCAATCTCGCCTGCTCGGTCACCGAGAGCACCTGATTGCTGAAGTAGTTTATCGACAAGTGTGGTTTTCCCGTGGTCGACGTGCGCAATAATTGCGATATTACGGAGATTTTTGATATCTGACATGAAAATTAGAAACGCCTGAAATTTGAGGGCAAATTATACAGAAAAACACTACTCTTGAGTAGTGACAGTTTATTGACATTGACAAAAAAAATTTCTAATAGCCTGTATTTCGTTTTGTAAAGATAGTTATCTCGATTAGAATAGCGCCAATTTGCAAAATTGCGGCAGACCTACACCCATGTCCAATCAACACTCTCAAGACCATTTAGACCTTGTTTATGGTTTAAATGATCGACCAAAACCTTTGATCGCTTTTTTAGCAGCTTTCCAGCATTTGCTTGCGATTATTGTACCAATTGTTACACCTGGTCTTTTAATTTGCTTAGCTTTAGGCGTTTCACGCACTGAAACTAACATGATTTTATCAATGTCTTTGGTGATTTCGGGTATTGCTACATTTCTACAATGTAAAAAAGTTGGTCCGTTTGGTGCAGGTCTTCTGATTGTTCAAGGCACAAGTTTTAACTTTATTGGCCCTATTATTGGTATTGGTAGTGCAATGGTGGCTGCTGGAACACCTGTAAACCAAGTCATGGCTGCAATTTTCGGTGTAGTCATTGCTGGCTCCTTTATTGAAATGGGTGTTTCGCAAATTCTTCCATGGGTAAAAAGACTAATTACCCCTTTGGTGACTGGTATTGTTGTTTTATTAATTGGCTTAACGCTTATTAAAGAAGGCTTGATTAGTATGGGTGGTGGCTACCAAGCCATGCAAGACCATACTTTTGCAAGTGCAGACAACCTTATTATGTCATGTACCGTACTTGCGATTATTATCGTTCTGAATCGTATTCGAGTGGTTTGGATTAAAAGCTCAGCTATTTTAATCGCGCTAGTGATTGGCTACATTCTTGCTGGATTTATGGGACATCTAGATTTCTCTAGTATTAAAGATGCACCCCTCGTACAAATTCCAACACCAATGCACTTTGGTTTGAGCTTCTCATGGGGCTTATTCATACCAATGGCATTCATTTATTTGGTGACCTCTTTAGAAGCCATTGGTGATGTGACAGCAACCAGTAAACTTTCTAACCAACCCGTTAATGGTCCTGAATGGATGAAACGCATTAAAGGTGGTGTATTAGTAAATGGTGCAAACTCTTTACTCGCTGGATTATTTAATACTTTCCCAAGTTCTGTTTTCGCTCAAAATAATGGTGTAATTCAACTCACTGGAGTGGCTAGCCGCTATGTAGGTATCTGGATTGCTGGATTACTTATTTTATTAGGTCTATTTCCTGCGGTAGCTGGTGTTATACAAGCAGTTCCTCAAGCAGTTTTAGGCGGCGCTGTTATGGTGATGTTCGGTGCCGTAGCTGCATCAGGCATTAATATTCTTTCATCTATTCACCTTGATCGCCGAGCATTATTAATTATTGCCATCTCACTTGCATTAGGTTTGGGTGTTGCTCAAGTTCCCCAAATTTTAGAGCATCTTCCAGAATTATTTAAAAATATTTTTAGCTCTGGCGTGGCAACAGGTGGTATAGCAGCATTAATTTTAAATGTTGTGCTTCCTGAAACGCATAAATAACTTTTAATTTTGATTACTGCCCAGCTCCCACTGGGCATTCTTCTTCATGAGAGATGTACATGGATCCTAGAAGTGAAGTGGTATTAAGACAGCAAGACTATTTGAAAGGTAGTATCTTGTTAATTAATGCACCGAATGATGCCTTAGTCAGTCAATTACCAGCTGGGACTGATGCGTCAGTCTGGACATGGAACCATGCCGACTATCAAGGATTTATAAATAGTGGAACAAAAGCTCACTTCTCAGTTGAGTTTCCCTCACAAGAATTCGACCAAGCAATTATTTTTGTTCCAAAATCTAAAGAACTCTTAAATTACATATTACATGTAGTGATGAGCCATCTTAAAACCAATCAATCTGTTTTTTTAGTCGGTGAAAAAAAAGGTGGCGTAGAAAGAGCCGCCAAACAATTACAAAGCTTTGGCAAAGTACTAAAACTTGATAGTGCACGTCACTGTCAGCTATGGCACTTAAAGATTGAGAAAACAGAACAAATTAAACCTCTAGAAAAATGGCTTAAAACCTATACTGTTCAGGTTAATGAACAAGAGCTTACGATTTGTGCCCTCCCCGGTGTTTTTAGCCAGAATCATCTAGATGTCGGAACTGCTGTTTTACTCCCTTATCTTAATCAGGTGAAATCAGGTAGAATTGCCGACTTCGGGTGTGGTGCTGGAATTATCAGTTGCTATTTGGCAAAAATAAATTCAAGTAATATTATTCATGCCCTAGATATTGATGCTTTCGCTTTACGGTCAACGGAAATGACTTTTAGTCGAAATGGAATAGGTTCAGACCAGTTGAGATTGCAGCCTGTCATAGGTATTGCAGACGCTCCAACAGAACTCGATGCCATTGTCAGTAATCCTCCTTTCCATCAAGGTATTCATACCAACTATGATGCAAGTGAAGGACTCTGCCAAAACGCTAAAAAACATTTAAAGGCATCAGGTGAGCTATGGATTGTAGCAAACCGTTTTTTAAACTATCCGATCTTAATTGAGAAGCACTTTGGTCAGTGCCAGATTAAAACTGATCTTCAAGGCTTTAAGGTGTTATATGCCTGTGCATAACAAACTATGTAAGGAATCTCCATGAGCGAAACACATGCTCCTGAAAAACTCCAGCGTAAGCTTGGAGCTCGTCATCTGAATATGATCGCCATTGGTGGTTCCATTGGTACAGGCCTCTTCCTTGCTTCTGGATCGACCATTGCAAATGCTGGCCCGGGTGGAGCACTACTCGCCTATTCTCTTATTGGTATTATGATTTACTTCTTAATGACCAGTCTAGGTGAGCTTGCAACCCACAATCCAACTTCTGGAGCTTTTTTTACATATGGTAGTCGTTATGTCGAAGAAGGCTTTGGCTTCGCTTTAGGTTGGAACTACTGGTATAACTGGGCAATTACAGTTGCATTCGAACTTGTTGCGGTTCAGTTTATTATGAAGTTCTGGTTCCCTGATATTCCAGGGTTTTACTGGAGTGCCCTGTTCCTCATCGTAATTTTTGCAATCAATGCCATGACAGTAAAAGGATTCGGCGAAAGCGAATTCTGGTTCTCAATGGTAAAAGTGATCGCAATCGTTGCCTTTATTATCATTGGCTTAGCCATGATCATTAAAATTATGCTAACTCCAGGTGTCGCAGCTTTTGGAAACTGGACCTATAAAGAAGCACCTTTTGTTGGTGGTTTACAGGCCATGATCGGTGTAGCAATGATTGCCGGATTCTCCTTCCAAGGGACTGAAATGGTGGGGGTTGCTGCTGGTGAATCTAAAGATCCAAAGAAAACGATTCCACTTGCAATCAAACAGATTTTCTGGCGAATCTTATTATTTTATATCTTATGTATCTTCATTATCGGTACGCTAATTGCCTATGATGACCCAAATTTATTACAAGCTGCTACCACTGAAAATGTTGCACTTTCTCCGTTTACATTGCTCTATGAAAGAGTTGGCTTTGCTTTTGCAGCTGGTTTAATGAATGCTGTCATTCTTACTGCTATTTTGTCAGCAGGTAACTCAGGCATGTATTCATCAACTCGTATGTTATTTAAAATGGCTCAGGAAGGTCGTGCACCAAAGTGGTTTGCAAAACTTGATGGTCGTGGCGTTCCAATGAATGCACTATATGCCACCACATTTATTGCCGCTTTTTGTTTCTTGACAACGTTTATTGGTGAAAAACAAGTCTTTAACTGGCTACTGAATATGTCAGGGATGTGTGGTTTCATTGTCTGGCTGGGCATTGCTATTTCACACTATCGTTTCCGTAAAGGTTATATTGCTCAAGGATATAAATTAGAAGATTTAGCATATCGCGCCAAATTTTTCCCATTTGCTCCTTGGTTTGCATTTATTCTCTGTTCAATCATCATCTTAGGACAGAACTATCAAGCCATTTTAGGTGGAAAAATTGACTGGTTAGGCCTACTTTCAACTTATATTAGTTTGCCATTATTCTTAATTATTTGGTTAGGCTATAAGTGGAAAAATAAAACTAAACTGATCGCTTATGATCAAATGAATGTGAAGCCAGAGCAAGACTAACAATCAGTAATTAAAAGTAAATCAGAGATCAAAAGCTTGATCTTTGATTAAAAAAGCGTAAAATGCCGTTCAGATTTTCAACGGCGCTTTTAAATAAGGAGGACATCATGCCAACACTACAAGGTAAAACAGATTAAATAATTTGGCACGATGTCAGCTCACGGACAAGTGTACAAATTCACTTCACTTGTCCGAATGCTCAAATTTAAGACCTAGCATTCGCTAGGTTTTTTTATGCCTGCTCGGACAAAAATAAGAGAAAAATTATGGGCATACAAAAAATATTAAATGAGGAAGCACTTTACGGTGTTCCCGTTAAAATTTTCACTCAAGATATAGATAGTGAAAGTATCGAACAACTCAAGAAAATAGCACAGCTGCAATTTATATATTCACATATTGCTGTTATGCCAGATGTTCACGTAGGAAAAGGTGCGACTGTAGGCAGTGTTATTCCAACTAAACATGCCATTATCCCAGCTGCTGTAGGTGTAGATATTGGCTGTGGAATGAATGCAATTCGCTTAAGTCTAAAGGCCTCGCAATTGCCTGATAACTTAAGTCGTTTACGCGATGCAATCGAACGTAAAGTACCAGTCGGATTTGCTTTGCATAAACAAGTTAAAGCAAAAGCTTCTAGCATTATTCCACTTGAAAAACGCTTAGAGCCTATTATCAAAAAGCATCCTGGACTTGTTCGAATGCTTCGACAATTTGATGCAACATGGCAAAAGCAACTTGGTACTTTAGGTGGTGGCAACCACTTTATCGAGCTATGTATTGATGAAAATCAAGACGTATGGGTAATGCTACATTCAGGTAGCCGAGGACTGGGTAACGTTATTGGCACTTATTTTATTGAATTAGCCAAGAAAGAAGCACAACATCGTTTTGGTCACGTACCAGATAAAGACTTAAGTTATTTTACCGAAGGCTCAAACAGTTTTGATGATTATGTAGAAGCTGTAGAGTGGGCCCAAGAATATGCTTTTGAAAATCGCAAGGAAATGATGCGTTTAATTTTAGAAGCGATTCGCCCACTTCTACCCTCGTTTCAAATGACCAAAGAGGCTATTAATTGTCATCATAACTATGTAAACCGTGAAACACATTTCGGTGAAAGTTTATTGATTACCCGAAAAGGTGCAATTCGAGCAGGCTTAGATGAATTAGGCATTATTCCAGGTTCAATGGGAGCACGCTCTTATATCGTCAGAGGTAAAGCAAACCCCGAGTCATTTTGTTCTTGTTCTCATGGAGCCGGTCGCAAGATGAGTCGAAGCAAGGCAAAAACTCTTTTTAACCAGCAAGATCTTATTGAACAAACCCAAGGTATTGAATGCCGCAAAGACAGTGGTGTTGTCGATGAAATCCCAAGTGCTTATAAAGATATTGATGAAGTCATGGCAAATCAGGCTGACCTCATTGAAGTTGTTCACACACTTAAACAAGTTTTATGTATTAAAGGTTAAAACATGAAAATTAAAGAAATGCCAAAAATCAAAGTCCGTAATCAAGTAGCTCTTTCCCCTTTACTGCACAAAGGTGGAATGCATGAAACGGAGAAACCTCGTGCTCAACATCGTAGAGATAGACAAGATGCTAAACAGCAATTAAGAAAAGGTGATTGGTAAATAATTTAGACCAAGATCGAAAGTAATTATTATTAAGGAGATATAGAAATGACTAAATATTTTAAAAATCGCAATAAAAAAAGCGACTCTAACGAGTCGCTTTTTTACTGTTCAAGAACCCAAATTATTGAGCTGCTGCAGGAGCTGCCGCTTCTTGACCAGGTTGAACAACTACAGTACGGCTACCAGTGATTGTCGCGAATACACGACGGTTCATAGCACGACCTTCTTTAGTTTTGTTGTCAGCAATCGGTTGATCCCAAGCGAAACCTTGAGTAGACAAACGAGATGCATCAACGTTGTATTCGTTTACAAGAGCTGATTTAACAGAGTTAGCACGAGCTAAAGATAAACGTTCGTTTAACTTACGTGGACCAGTGTTATCTGTGTGACCTTCGATACGTGCAGTAGCGTTAGGGTATTCAGTTAACTTCTCAGCAACTTTAGCGATTTCTGGCTTGTATTGGTCTTTGATGTTTGATTTGTTAGTATCAAAGAACACACGAAGTTCCATGTTAAGGTCTTCAGTTAACTCTTGTGGTTGTGGAGCAACTGGAGTTGGTTCAACTGGAGCAACTTCTACTACTGGAGCAGCAGGCTTCAAGTGACCACCAAGAACTACGTTTAAACCAGCAAGAGCTGTATAACGCCAGTATTTCTCATCAAAATCATAAGTACCACGAGCTTCAGTACGAAGTGATAATGCATCATTCAAACGATAGAAAGCACCTACACCAGCATTACCGATTGTATCTTTCTTGTCTTCATAGATACCATCAAACTCAGTTTTAGTTTGACCAGCACCTAATAATACGTACGGCTTAAATTTGCTGTCGTAGTTCTTAGTAATCAAATCTGAAGTTGCGTAGAAGTTACCAGCAACAGTTTTTTGTTTATATTCAGCACCAGCTACGCCAGTACCATCAAGATCACCTTTAACTTGGTTATATTCAGCTTCGAAACCTAACCAAGGAGTTAATTCAACACCTAGTGCAGCACCAACGAATAAATCATCTTGTAATTCAGCATGACTAGTTAATTTATCGTTGTTGTGGTCACTATCCTGCCAAGTATAACCTACCAATAAAGGGGTAACAGTTACGCCAGCATTAGCAGCAGCTAAAGGTGCAGCGACAAGCATAGCAAGTGCAATACGACTCAATTTCATGGATATCCTCCAGAGATAACAATTGTTGTTCAAGCTCAGCCTAAATTTATTGGCCCCTGAGATATTTTCACCCCAGTATTATTTTTAAGCTATTCACATTTGAATCATACAAACACTTGATAGACTTTCCAAGTGCTTGATAATTTTAATCAAGTAAATTATTGACAAAATTACTTACAATTTCCGTTGTAATTCGGTAATTTTTTACTCAACTAGCAAATATGAACAACTTCTTTCTTTCGCTTAGGGTGATTTTACCAGTATTCTAGCGTCCTGATAACCTTTATTTAATTTTGTGTTTCCTCATTATAAAAAGTCATATAAACCATTGATAGAACGCATAAAATCAAAATATTTCTTTATATATTAAGGAATTTTAATGTTTAAATCTCCCGGTTTCACATTGATGGAACTCATTATAACGCTCGCAATTCTTATGATTATGTTCACCCTAGCCCTTCCTTTATACCACCAATTTATGGCTTCAATGGAATTAAAAAACACGCCTCAACTACTCACAATTCATATACAAAAAGCTAAATACGACGCAATTCTACGACATAAGAGTGTCGTACTTTGCCCAAGTGTTGATTTGTCTATATGTAATAGTAATTGGGATACAAGGCTTATAAGCTTTGTAGACACAAATCATAATCTACAAAGAGAAAGCGACGAAGAAATATTAACCAATATTGAACTTAATCATCATTATGGCTCTTTGAAATTTCAAAAATTCGGCAAAAAATTAAATAGTATCGTATTTCAGGGAGATACTGGACTTCCACGTGAGTCTAACGGCAGTTTTACTTATTGTTCTTATAATCAGCTTAAAAACTTTAAATTAGTCCTCAGCAAAATGGGACACACCCGATTACAAGACCTTAAAAATTGTTAGAACTCTACAGTCTAACGCAGAAGATATCTCTACCTGATTTTTGCAATATACTGCCTAGGTTTTAAACATTTCTTATTTTGAGATTAAGAACAATCGGAGATTACAACAATGACTGACATCGTAATTGTTAATGGTGCTCGTACTGCCATGGGTGGTTTTCAAGGATCACTATCAGGACTTACAGCGCCTGAATTAGGTGCTGTAACGATTAGAGAAGCAATCGCACGAGCAGGTTTACAACCTACTGATGTCGAAGAAGTCATTATGGGTTGTGTTCTTCCTGCTGGCTTAAAACAAGGTCCTGCTCGTCAAGCAATGCGCAAAGCTGGCTTACCTGATTCTACAGGTGCTGTGACGATTAATAAGCTTTGTGGCTCTGGTATGAAAGCCGTGATGCAAGCAACCGACATGATTAAAGCAGGCAGTGCTGAAATTGTTGTTGCCGGCGGCATGGAGTCTATGACAAATGCACCTTATGTTTTACCAAAAGCACGTGCTGGCTATCGTATGGGCCATGGTGAAATTAAAGATCATATGTTTCTTGATGGACTTGAAGATGCTGAAACTGGTCGTCTAATGGGTTCTTTTGCTCAAGATATGGCAAATACTCGTGGCTATACACGCGAGCAAATGGATGACTTTGCGATTCGCTCTTTAAAACGAGCTCAAACAGCAATTACCGAAGGTTATTTCAAAGATGAAATCGTTTCGGTTACCGTGCCTAGTCGCAAAGGCGATGTCGTTGTTGATCAAGATGAACAACCTTTAAATGCAAAGATCGACAAAATTCCTTCACTTAAACCAGCTTTTGCAAAAGACGGTACAATTACCGCAGCAAACGCAAGCTCTATTTCAGATGGTGCATCTGCATTAGTATTAACCTCAAGTGAGGTTGCTACTCAACGTGGTCTACAGCCACTGGCAAAAATTATTGCAACAGCTTCAAACTCTCAACATCCTTCAGAATTTACAATCGCTCCTGTTGGCGCTATTGAAAAAGTTCTTAAAAAAGCGGGTTGGAATGCGCAAGATGTTGACCTGTGGGAAATTAACGAAGCTTTTGCCATGGTTACCATGTGCCCAATTGATGACTTCAAACTTGATGCTGAAAAAGTCAATATTAATGGTGGTGCTTGTGCATTAGGTCATCCAGTAGGTTCTACAGGTTCTCGTATTATTCTCACACTGATTCATGCACTGAAACGTACTGGTGGTAAAAAAGGTATTGCAGCACTTTGTATTGGCGGTGGTGAAGCAACAGCCGTTGCGATTGAACTTATTTAATTAAAATTAGCTATTTTAAAATCCCACTTCGGTGGGATTTTTTTATGAAAAAACTACAAAAAAAGACCCACAAAATCACTTTTAAGTTTTAACTTATTCTTTTAAACGAAAACAACAATGGACAATAACAATGCAACTCAATCACTACCTCAATTTCCAAGGTCAGGCAGAGCAAGCCTTTAATTTTTATAAATCAGTTTTTGGTGGCGAGTTCGCCATGTTGAGTCGCTATGGTGATATGCCACCGTCAGAAGGTGTGACATTATCTGAAGCGAACAAAAATCTGATTCTTCACGTTTCTCTACCTATCAATGAATACACTGTACTTATGGCATCAGATACAAATGATCAATTCTGTGCGCCTAACAGTGTTTTTACCCAAGGCAATAATCACTACATCGCAATTAATCTTGAAAAGGACGAGCAAGAAAAAGCTAAACAACTTTTTGATGCGTTGTCTGTTAACGGTCAAATTGAAATGCCTCTAGAAAAAACGTTCTGGGGTGCATTATACGGAGCGTTTACCGATCAATTTGGTATAAAGTGGATGGTTAACTGCCAACTTGATACATAATTTTCAATATAAAAAATCCCGCAAATTGCGGGATTTTTTATTTCAGGATTTATTGAGCACCTGTTTGATAACTCGCTTCTGGCACACCAGTTGAAGCTTGATACGGATTGGTAAAGTCTTGCAAACCTGCCACAGCTTCTTGCACGTCTTTGCCTTCTTTTACGACAAAGCTATCAAAACCAGAACGCTTTAAGTAGTTTAAAACATCCTTAAACACATCACCTGTTGCACGTAACTCACCTTGGAAACCTTGGCGACGTAACAATGCTGCAAATGAGTAACCTCGGCCATCACCAAAACCCGCAAACTCAATGAAAATTGCATCAAGTTCATTTAATGGGAAAGTATGATTTTCAGGCGAATCATTTACCGTCACATACAAAGCTTTTTTGCCTTGAATGTTAGCTAATTGGTCAAGTTGAGCCGTTGTTACGACAACGTCACCTTGAGGAACTACACCATCTTCAGCAATGATTTGATAAGTATTATCTGCAATCGTGCCATCTTTATAAAGCACTGGTAGAGCTGTATTAAGCATATGCACGCTCCTTAAATGGTTGAATTCCTACACGGCGATATGTGTCAACAAAACGCTCACCTTCCGTACGCAAATCAAGATAAGTATTTAATACTTCTTCAATTACATCAGGCACAGCATCTGCTGCAAATGATGGCCCTAAGATGTCACCGATTGATGCATCATGGTCAGAATTACCACCTAATGTAATTTGATAGAATTCAGCGCCTTTCTTATCTACACCTAAAATCCCGATGTTACCTACGTGGTGATGACCACAGGCATTCATACAACCAGAAATATTTAGATCTAAATGACCAAGATCATAAACTTTATCTAAGTCATCGAAACGACGTGTAATCGCTTCAGCAATTGGAATTGATTTCGCATTTGCAAGTGAACAGAAATCACCGCCCGGGCAACTAATAATATCGGTAATAAAACCAATATGTGCACGTGCCATATTTTGTTGCTCAAGCGCTTGCCATACATCGAACAAATCTTTTTGAGGCACATCTGCCAAAGCAATGTTTTGTTCATGAGTTGTGCGAAGTTCACCGAAAGTATATTTATCAGCAAGATCTGCAATAAAGTTCATTTCTTCAGTGGTCATATCGCCCGGTGCGATACCTGCACGTTTTAGAGAAATCGTAACAATACGATAGCCCTTCACTTTATGCGCATGCGTGTTGATGTTGAACCACTGTTTGAATTTTGGATGCTCAGCAAATAAAGCGGTAAAGTCTTCATCTGCCAAATCTTGATAATCAAAAGGAGTGAATTCTTCATCCAGTTTTTTCAAGATTTCTGGCTGAATTTTCAATGCTTCACGTGTATGTTCAAACTCAGCTTCAACTTTCTGTGCAAACACTTCAGGAGTTAATGCTTTAACTAGAATTTTGATACGCGCTTTATATTTGTTATCACGACGACCATGTAAGTTATAAACACGTAAAACCGCTTCTAAATAAGCAATTAAATCTTCACGCGGTAAAAACTCACGAATAACGCTGCCAATGATTGGGGTACGGCCTAAACCACCACCAGCCATAATTTTATAGCCGATTTCACCCGCTTCATTACGCACGATATAAACACCAATATCGTGGAATGCAGTTGCCGCACGGTCTTTTTCTTCAAGTGCAGAAACAGCAATTTTGAACTTACGTGGCAAGAATGCAAATTCTGGGTGGAATGTACTCCACTGACGAATCAATTCACATGTTGGACGTGGGTCTGCAATTTCACCAGCAACCACACCTGCGTATTGGTCAGTTGTTGTGTTACGAATACAGTTACCACTCGTTTGAATAGCATGCATTTGTACAGTTGCAAGTTCAGCCAAAATATCTGGCACATCTTCAAGTGCAGGCCAGTTCAACTGGATGTTTTGACGTGTAGATACGTGTGCATAACCACGGTCATAAGCAGTTGAAACTTCAGCAACTTTACGTAATTGCTTAGAATTCATTAAGCCATACGGCACAGCAATACGCAGCATAGGCGCATAGCGTTGCACATATAAACCATTTTGCAAACGTAACGGACGATATTCATCTTCAGAAAGTTTGCCAGCTAAATAGCGTTCAGTCTGATCACGGAACTGAGCAACTCGTTCATTAACCAGCTGCTGGTCGAAATCGGTATATAAATACATGGCGTATGGCTAGTAGATTCATTATTAAGGCGGATAGCATAGCGAGCTTTCATTCATCAATAAAATGCTTTTTTTGCATATTTAATAACGGTTTTATTGATAAGCTTTAATATAAATCGACATAAAAAAGCCCGGATAAATCCAGGCCCTTTCTATAAAAGCTTTTTATTTGTTATCTGGTAAGGCATAGGCCACTAAATAGTCGCCCATTTTTGTACCAAATGAACCATGACCACCCGCCATGATCACAACATATTGCTTACCATTGATTTCATAAGTCATTGGTGTTGCTTGTCCACCCGCTGGTAAACGCGCTTCCCAAAGTTTCTTACCATTAGTAACGTTAAACGCACGTAAGTAGTTATCTTGAGTTGCACCAACAAACATGACATTACCGGCAGTAGAAATTGAACCACCTAAACCAGGTACACCAATTTTCACAGCTGGTAACTGGAACAAGTTCGGTAAGCTGTCACGAATTGTACCAATACGTTTTTTCCATACCACTTCATGAGTTTTTAAATCAACGCCAGCTACATAGCCCCAAGCTGGTTGTTTACAAGGTAAACCAAGCGGAGATAAGAATGCGCTAATTTCAACACCATAAGGTACGCCGTACATCGGTTGTACACCCTGCTCAGTTCCCGCACCTTTTGCAGTTTGTGCACGGTTTGGATCGGCAGGAATTAAACGACTGACGAATGGCAAACCAATCGGGTTCATTACAGCAACCTGACGGTCAGGGTTAACTGACATACCGCCCCATTCAAACACACCTAAGTTACCAGGGAAAACTAAAGTACCGTTTTCAGATGGTGGAGTATAAATACCATCGTAATTTAGACGTTTGAAAGATACACGACACATGAGCTGATCAAGCATAGTGGCACCCCACATATCTTTATCAGTCAATTTATCTTGTGGAGCTAAGTTCAAGTCAGAGAATGGCTGAGTTTTTGAATAATGCTCGCCTTTAGTTTGTGGTCCACGTTTAACTGTTTGTGGAACTGGTTTCTCAGTTACAGGAACAATTGGTTGACCATTACGACGATCAAGAACAAAGGCGTTACCTGTTTTAGTCAATACATAGATTGCAGGAACCGTTTGGCCAGCTTTGTTTTTGATATCAGCTAAAGATGGTTGTGATGGTACATCCATATCCCATAAATCATGATGGGTTGTCTGGAAGTTCCACACTAATTTACCAGTTGAAGCATTAATCGCTAACATCGAGTTCGCATAACGCTCTTTCAACTCAGTACGGTCGCCCCCCCAGATATCTGGAGTACCTACACCTGTTGGAACATAAACGATATCAAGTTTGGCATCGTATGCTAAAGGAGCCCATGCATTTGGTGAGTTATGAACGAAATTCGTACCTTCGCCCGGCATTGCATTTGGATCTGCTGCGCCAGTATCAAATACCCAAAGGAGTTTACCAGTGTTAACGTCGTATCCACGAATTACACCAGATGGTTCTTTATTTGAGTAGTTATCTGTTACCGAACCAGCAATAACAACTGTTGAACCAGTCACGATACCAGGAGATGTTGGGTTGTAACCACCTGGGTAAGCATATGGCATAAACTCTTGCAAGTTCACTTCACCATTTTTACCAAAGTCAGTACATGCTTTACCAGTGTCAGCATTCACCGCAACTAAACGGCCGTCATTCACAGGAACAAAGACTTTACGCGGACATTGTGTAGAGTCAGATTTCTTGCTTTGAAGACTCGTTGCAAACTCAGTTGTGTTGTTTGCATCGTAGTACATCACACCACGACAAGTTAAATGCTGGAACGATTTATCCGTTTTAAGCTTCGGATCAAAACGCCATTTTTCTTTACCTGTCGCAGGATCAATTGAAATTAATTGCTGGTGAGCTGTACAGATAAACATGTTATTACCGATTTTAATCGGTGTAACCTGATTGGTCGTTTCGCCAGAGTCGTTATCTGTCTTAAGATCACCAGTACGTAAAGTCCAAGCAACTTTCAAATCTTTTACGTTTTGATCATTAATCTGCTTTAACGGAGAATAACGTACACCTGCCTGAGTACGACCATACGCTGGCCAGTCACTCTCTGCTACACCTGGAACTGCTTGAGCAGTTTCTGGTTGAGGTGTCTTGATTTCACCATTAATTTCTTGCGGATCGTTGAAAATCGAATAGACCATCAACAAGATTGCAATTGCTAGAGTTGAAGATAAGGCAACTTTACTTGATCCAAGGTTGCTGATTCCACGAGTTACGGCTGGAACCAATAACCATAAACCAAGAATACCTAAAATATCTAAACGAGGTGCAAGCGCCCAGAAGTCTGTTCCAACTTCCCAGACACCCCAAATAATGGTACCCAGCATTAAAGCAACGTACACCCACAATGCTGTAGAGGCGCGCTTATAGAGTTGCCATGCAACAATCAGGAGTAATACACCAGTAATAATATAGTAAATTGAACCGCCTAATGTAGCGAGCCAAATACCTCCAATTAACAGGAATAACGCTAATAACCCAATAATAATTACGGTAAAAGTCGTTAAACCTGATCTTGAAGTAGGTTGAGTCATAAACCACCTCTTATCAATCATCATTTTTATCGGAAAGATAGGACAAGCTTTTAATCAAAAATCGGCCTATCAATGCATCTAAAACAAAACTCAGGCATAAAGAAAAAACGGAAGGTCAGGATCATTCAATCAATGATTTGGCCCTCGACAATCCGTTTTTCAGAATAATTACGCTTAGAATGCAGTTGAGAATTTAATACCGCCTACCCAAGTGTTATCACCATTTTTTAATGCACCAACATGACGAACATATTGCACATTTGGACGGATAGTCAGCCAGTTTGTCGCATGAATACCGTAGTAAAGCTCGGTATTGTATTCAGTATCGTATTCTTTATTTTGGACATCGTTCCAATCATCGTTGATATGGATACGCGCAACACCTAATGCCAATTCATCTTGAGGACGTTGATTGAGCAAACCTTTATAGACTAAGCCTACATTTTGCATATTATCAATTTTGTTAGTGTCAGAGTCGTGGAACGTCAGGTTCACAAATCCAGTCAAACCACGGTCTGTTTGATCAGTAGGCTGGAATAATTTTTGTTTTGCAGTTACCCATACACCTTGTTTATGAGAGTTTTTGGTTTCATCTGCAATTTCTTTGGCATCAGCAGTGCTGTAGTAATACCCTAAACGGTATTCACCAGCCATACTTTGAGCGCCTAATTTAGGTGACCAAACTACTTCGGCAGGAATAATTGCCCCATGTGAACCATCAGTACTTAGGTTAAAACCTTTGCCTCGGTCCAAATTTTCCGGGTTATATTCATATACACCCACTTGGGTATATAAGTCTGGTTGCAAGTTATATTTAACACGCATTGCCCATTGGCTGACTGGCCAGTTATACCACTGTTCACCAACCCAGTTACCCACTTGCGAACCACAAAGCGCCAAGTTCTGGAAATCACAGTCAAAACTATTAAAGTCCTCACCTTCACCAAAACGACCGACTTTCACGTCTAACTTCTGATCAAGGAATTTTTTCTTAATCCACAAGTCTGTTAAACGCCAAGTTTGCTCACGCCCCCACACTTCTTGCACCGAGCTTAAATGCCCCGCTAAAGCTGGTGAATGTTCAGAAAGTGATTGCCCATCACGATAAGTTAATGTGATTTGAGCTTCAGTATCTTGCCACCCTAAAATTTTGTTTAAATCAAAATGAGTTCCTAAAGCAAGTTGCCCCGTATAAGCACTACCATGCGTTGATGTATTTTTTGAATCTAAAATACCGGCGTATTCGCCGGTATATCCGAAAGAAAAATCATAACCTTGTGCTTGTAACGCGGTGCGTTGACCGTTCCAATCACCCAACATCCACGGACTATTTGGGTCGAATGCAGCAGCAGCTTGTGCGTGCTGAATGAAAAGAGTAATTGATAAAACGGATAAACAGGAAGCCATCAAGGATTTATGTGTTTTCATGTTTACATACCTTTTATGTCTTTGTTTATAAAGGGTACGCTAATTTTGTGTAAAGAAATTATTCAAAATGTTAATCAATTGATTAATCTAATAATAATCTTAATACACAGTGTCTAAGAAATGGCCTCACCTCTTTACCATTGTCCTTCACCAAGTTTTTGACCTATAAAGGAATATCTCATTTTTGATCTTGAAAACTTAATTGGGCAAGCCAACTGTGGTTCTGTATCTGCTGTATTATTCTGCAAAGGAACATCCACAATCCATCCACGTTGTTGTGCTAAGGGCGAATTTAATGACTCAGTGAGACTTAAAACAGGTTCTACACACACATCAATGTTTGCAAAAATTTCATGCCACTCTTTAAATGTTTTGCTTTTAATTTTTTCTTGAATTGCTTGTTTAACTTCTTTCCGATCTTCGGGATCTAATGAAGCGCCCTTTTGTAATAGTAGTGGCAGATCAAGCGCTATGGATAAACCTGACATAAATTGTGGTTCAAGACTACCAATTGAAAGATAACGACCATCTTGGGTCATATAATAGTCATAGAAAATCCCACCATTGAGCATTCCATGCTCTGGAGACTGTTCGACTTGTGCAGCGAGTGTGGCTGATGCAGCCATACTATTTAAGCTAGCAACACAATCGGTCATGGAAATATCAATATATTGACCCATACCACTACGCCCACGTTCAACCACCGCCGCTAAAATAGCAATAACTGCATGAAGTGAACCACCTGCAATATCTGCAACTTGAATACCGAGTGGCGGTGGACCACTGTCTTGTCGACCGCTATACCCAGCAATACCAGCTAAAGCTAAATAGTTAATGTCATGCCCTGCTCTATCTTTATAACTTCCTGTTTGTCCATAACCTGTAATTGAGCAGTAAATTAAGCGCGGATTAATTTCGGCAAGTGTTGAGTAATCTAATCCTAGACGGTGCATGACATCAGGTCGAAACTGCTCTATGACAATATCAAACTCGGAAATTTTGGCTTTAATTAATTCAATACTTGCCGGATCTTTTAAATCGAGAACAACCGACTGTTTATTTCGGTTTAAATAACTATGTGCCGTTGCTTGCCCATTTGCATAGGGTGGCATGATCCGAATTAAATCTGGACGCGATGGAGATTCGATATGGATGACTTCTGCTCCCATATCGGCTAAATACATTGTGGCAAAAGGTCCGGGTAAGAGTGTCGAGAAATCGAGAACTTTAAGTCCATTTAATGCTGTCGTCATCGTTTTTTTAACCACTATTATTCATATTTTCTTTTATATTAGTTAAGCAAATATTCTAAAACAATGTCATGTTCAGCCATTTACCTTGATCATTTCGGCAATTTAACATGTAAAAAGTGCTTTTACTCTGTTGTAAATCGCCAATTTATTTTTTTAGACGGTCATTTAGGTCAATTTAAAGTGAACATCAAAGAGACTGAAGGATTCAATATGAGTCGCGATACGATTAGCATCCACTTCGTGAATGCGGCTTTGACAGGCGTAAAGCGCCTTGGCATGGATGTTGAAATGCTCCTTTCACATGTGGGCATTGAAGCGGAATTATTACGTCAACCTAAAGCTCGAATCTCACCAGAACAATACACTCGTTTTATAAAAATGTTGTGGATGGTCACACAGGATGAACACGTTGGATTTGACGTACAACCACGTCGTCTGGGCACTTTTGCCATTATGTGTCAGTTGATTATTCACGCAAAAACATTGGGTCAAGCTCTTGAACTGTCATCTCAATTTTACAAATTATTTGGCGATGAATGGTCTGTCAGCCTAGAACGTGACAAACATGAAGCACGCCTAGTTCCGCTCATTCCAAAAACTTTAGATCCAGATCATTTCATTACCGAAAGTATGCTTATGATTTGGCACGGTCTAGCATCATGGCTCATTGAACGCCGTTTGCCATTAGAGCGTGTTCATTTTAGCTACCCACGTCCTGCACATGCAGATGAATATGATGCATTATTTTTTGCACCAGTCATGCAGTTTGATGCACCGCGTACTGAAATAACTTTTGCGGCTGATTATCTTGATTTGCCAATCCGTCAAGATGAAAAAACGCTAGAAGAATTCTTAAAAGCAGCACCTGCTCAGCTTTTAGTAAAATTCAAAAATACCAACTCGCTAACTTCTCGTATTCGTGAAGTACTCAAAAGCCAGATTGGTGAAGAAATGCCAACGCTTAATGACGTTGCATCAATGTTGTATTTATCTCCGCAAACCTTACGTCGTCGCTTGGCTGCAGAAGGTAAAAGCTATCAAGGCGTAAAAGATGCCTTACGTCGAGATGCTGCAATTCACTTATTACTCAACCCTGAATTAACACTTGAAGACGTTGCTCAACAAGTTGGTTTTAGTGAAACGAGTACGTTCCACCGCGCATTTAAAAAGTGGACGGGTGTAACCCCTGGCCTATATCGCCAGCTACACGGTTATCACTAACTCTTAAATCTATTTAAGTTTCACATTTAGCCCAAGTTCAACTTGGGCTTTTTTGTATTTCTATTGGCAAAAATCATCACCTGACTGGTGCGCTTATCGTCATTGCACTCGCTACTAAAACCAGTACACTCAAAACACAAATAAATTTTAAGCAATAAAAAAGGAACTGTTATGAGCGAGGCTTATATTATTGATGCCATTCGCACACCACGCGGAAAAGGAAAAAAAGACGGCTCTCTTTATGAAGTAAAACCAATTACCTTACTCACCACTTTATTAAATGAATTACAGCAGCGCCATCAACTCGATACATCGAAAGTTGACGACATTGTTTTGGGCTGCGTAACTCCTATTGGTGATCAAGGCGGCGACATTGCCAAAACTGCAGCCATTGCAGCGGGTTGGAATGATGATGTTGCTGGAGTTCAAATCAATCGTTTTTGTGCTTCAGGCTTAGAAGCAGTCAACATGGCAGCCATGAAAGTTCGTTCTGGTTGGGAGGATTTAGTCGTTGCAGGTGGCGTTGAATCAATGTCACGCATTCCAATGGGTTCCGATGGCGGACCGTGGGCGCTAGACCCAGAAACAAATCTTAAGTCATCATTTGTTCCACAAGGCATCGGCGCCGACCTCATTGCAACCTTAGATGGTTATAGCCGTGAAGATGTTGATAATTTCGCTGTAAACTCACAACAAAAAGCGGCAGCGGCTCAATCAAATGGTTATTTCAATCACTCAGTCGTACCAGTAAAAGATCATGCAGGTGTGGTGATTTTAGATAAAGATGAGTTTATTAAAGGTAACACCACACTCGAAGGCCTAACGAAGCTCAACCCAAGTTTTGAAATGATGGGGCAAATGGGTTTTGATGCAGTTGCTTTACAAAAATATCCAGAAGCACAAAAAATAAATCATGTTCATCACGCAGGTAACTCATCAGGCATTGTCGATGGAGCAGCTGTAGTTTTATTGGCTTCTGAAAAAGCGGTAAAAGAACAAAATTTAAAACCACGCGCTAAAGTTTTGGCGACTGCATTAGTCGGTACTGACCCAACCATCATGCTGACAGGCCCTGCTCCTGCTGCACGCAAAGCTTTAGAAAAAGCTGGTCTTATGATTGATGATATTGACCTGTTTGAAGTCAATGAAGCCTTTGCAGCAGTTGTAATGCGTTTTATTAATGAGCTCAACGTCCCTGCTGAAAAAGTCAACGTAAATGGCGGTGCGATTGCTTTAGGCCATCCACTAGGAGCAACAGGTGCCATGATTTTAGGCACACTACTTGATGAGCTTGAACGACAAGATAAAAAGCGCGGTTTAGCGACGCTCTGTGTTGGCGGTGGGATGGGTATTGCCACCATTATTGAACGCGTATAAAAATTAGGGATATAAAAGATGAGTGCAATTCAATACGAAAAAAATGCCGACAATATTGTCATTTTAACGCTTGATTCAACAGGTCAATCTGCGAACACCATGAATGCTGAGTTTCGTGACTCGCTCGATGAGGCAACTCAGAAACTTAAAGCAGAAACAGAACTTTCAGGTGTTATTTTCCGCTCAGCTAAGAAAACTTTCTTTGCAGGCGGTGACCTAGATGAGCTAATTCAAGTTCAACCTGAACATGCGACTGACTTTTTCAATATGGTTGAAAAGCTAAAAGGTCATTTACGCACAATTGAAACGTTAGGCATTCCAGTCGTTGCAGCATTAAATGGCACTGCACTTGGCGGTGGTTGGGAAATCGCATTAAGTTGCCATCATCGTATCGCAATCAATGACGCGAAAAGTAAATTTGGCCTACCAGAAGTCACTTTAGGTTTGTTACCAGGTGGCGGCGGTATTGTGCGTATGGTACGTCTGCTTGGACTTCAAAATGCATTCCCTTTCCTAATGGAAGGAAAACAGTTCAGTGTTGATAAAGCAAAATCTTTAGGCTTAATCCACGATACTGCTGAAAATGAACAAGAGCTTTTAGATAAAGCAATTGCTTGGATCAAAGCAAATCCAAAATCTCAGCAGCCTTTTGATGTGAAGGGTTATAAAATTCCGGGTGGTAACCCAAAAACTCCAGCAGTTGCACAAGTTCTTGCAATTGCACCAGCCATGTTAAGAGATAAAACCAAAGGTTGTTACCCTGCCCCTGAAGCGATTATGGCTGCCGCAGTTGAAGGTGCTCAAGTCGATGTCGATACTGCACTGCGTATTGAGTCCCGCTACTTTACTCAGCTTACAACAGGTCAAATTTCTAAAAATATGATCGGCACTTTCTGGCATGGTCTAAATGCAATTAAGTCTGGTGCGAGCCGCCCTGCCGACGTTGCAAAATGGCAAGCCACTAAAGTTGGTGTGTTGGGTGCTGGTATGATGGGTGCTGGTATTGCTTATTCAACTGCAATTAAAGGCATTCCTGTTGTACTTAAAGATGTATCTGTTGAAAATGCGGAGAAAGGCAAAGCTTACTCACAAAAACTCTTAGATAAACGTGTTTCACAAGGCCGCATGACCGCAGAAAAACGTGATCAGGTTTTATCGCTCATTACGGCTACTGCTTCAGCTCAAGATCTTCAAGGCTGTGACTTAATTATTGAAGCGGTATTTGAAAATCAAGAACTCAAAGCCAAAGTCACTCAAGAAGCTGAACAATATTTAGCACCTAATGGCGTAATGGCATCAAACACTTCAACCCTGCCAATTACAGGTTTAGCTCAAGCAAGTAAGGATGATAAAGCTTTTATCGGTCTGCATTTCTTTAGCCCTGTCGACAAAATGCAGTTGGTTGAGATTATTAAAGGTAAAAACACCTCCGCAGAGACACTTGCCAAAGCTTACGACTTTGTACAACAAATTGGAAAAACACCGATTGTTGTTAATGATAGCCGTGGTTTCTTTACCAGTCGTGTGTTTGGTACTTTCATTCAAGAAGGTATGTGCTTGCTTGCCGAAGGTGTCCACCCAGCGCGTATTGAAATGGCAGCACTGAAAGCTGGTATGCCAGTTGGCCCCCTCGCTATTCAAGATGAAGTATCTTTAACATTAACCGAACATGTTGCTAGTGAAGCACGTAAAGCTCTACAAGCCGAAGGAAAAGATTTACCTAAAACTTCTGTAGATGAAGTGGTTCACACCATGATTCATGAGTTAAACCGTAAAGGTAAAGCTGCTGGAGCTGGTTTTTATGAATATCCTGAAAATGGTAAAAAGCATCTATGGGAAGGCTTAAACCGCTGGAAAAAAGAACATGATATTTCTGAACAAGATATGATTGATCGCATTCTGTTTGTACAGGCGCTAGATACCTTACGTTGTTATGAAGAAGGTGTGTTGGAGTCTGTGATTGATGCCAATGTCGGTTCCATCTTTGGGATTGGTTATGCGCCTTGGACTGGTGGAGCAATTCAATTCCTAAATCAATACGGCACTGATAAAGCACAAAAACGAGCTGAAGAGTTAGCTGCTAAATATGGTGAACGCTTCACACCGCCTGCACTGCTAAAAACCAAAGCTGAGCAGAAACAAAATATTCAATAACTTAGACTTATTGAATATTTAAAAACTGCATAAACCTTGCCCATATAAATATATTTTATTTATATGGGTTTTTCTTTATGACCTTTAAGATTTCAGCCTCACACCTAAATATGCTATAAATAGACTTCATTTTTGTGCTTCTACAGCACATTCGAGAAATCCTTATGTCCGATAAAAATTCTTCCGAGTCAGCAGTTCTAGGCTGGAAATTTGTTCTGATCGTTGGTGTTTTAAGTGCGATTTTCCTTGGCTTTTTCTATTTAGCAATGAGCAATGAACCTGACTACATGCCAGGAGCACAGCGCAAAGCACAACAAGAGCAAATGCAGCAAAAAGCTGAACACTCTACGGGGCAACACGCTCAACATGACGATATGCCTGAAATGGACATGCAAGAACATAAGCACTCAACTCAGTAATCAGATATTTTTCAAATGACAGATTTTTCCCGCAACGCATTGGTTGTAGAGGGTGGAGGCATGCGTGGTGCCTTTACCAGTGGTGTACTTGACTCATTTCTACAACAACAGTTCAATCCTTTTGACTTATATGTTGGTGTATCTTCCGGTTCGACCAATGTGGCTAACTACTTGGCAGGCCAACAAGGCCGCACTCTAACGTTTTATGTTGATCACTCACTTCGTCCTGAATTCATCGATTACAAACGCTTTTTTAAAGGTGGTGATTTACTTGATTTAAAATGGATGTGGGAAATTGGTGAGCAAGAGCACCCACTTGATCAACAAAGTCTTTTCGCTAAAAATCCAGATTTTTATATGGTGTTGACGCATGCTAAAACAGGTCATGCTGAGTATCTTCGTGCTGGTAAAGATAATCTGTTAAATGCACTGCGTGCTTCTAGCTCAATTCCGGTTTTAACGCGTCATCCCGTCGATATTATGGGTGAACCATACTTTGATGGCGGCGTTGCAGATGCCTTACCCGTTCGCTGGACAGCACAGCAAAGTGGCGTTAAAAAGCTGTTAGTTTTACGCACTCGCCCTAAAAATTACTTTAAGGGCAGTAGCCGAGGCGACCAATTCCTCGCAAAATATGCGTTTAAACATTACTATGGTTTTGCAAGCAGTTTACGGAACCGTTGTGCCCGTTATAACGCTTCGGTCGATTTTGTTCGGGGTGAAAATCCAGAACAGCAAATTTTAGAAGTTTGCCCACCACCTCTTAAAAATATGGCTGGCCGTTTAACTACTAACCCGAAAAAGCTTCGTTATAGCTATGAAGTCGGTTTAGAAACAGGACTACAGGCAATTGAAAGCTGGAATGCAATGAAATAAATCCAACTTGAGATTTCTAAAAAGAAGTCTCAAGTTAATTCTAAAATCATATCAATATGTGGAATACCACAATCTTGGTAAACCTCACCTTGCACCTGAAAACCTAAAGCTTCGTAAAAAGCTGTCACATAAGTTTGCGCAGAAAGCTTTAAATAAGGCAGTTTATGTTGGTGCGCATAGTCAATAATATGCTGCATTAAAATTTTACCAATACCCTGTTTTCGATAAGGCACTAAAACAGCAACACGCCCTACGCTATGCTGTGGTAACAGACGTGCTGTAGCGATAGGCTGCTCTTTGTCATAAACAATAAAATGCAAAACTGTGGCATCCAAGTCGTCCCACTCATCTTCAGGCGCAATTCCCTGTTCTTGAATAAAAACTTGTTCACGGATGTATTTCGCATCTTTCTCGAGCTGTTCCCAACCACCCTCTTTAATTTTATACATCCGCTCACCGCCCTAGCACTTGCAGCCAATATTTTCGATCGGCAATTGATCTTGTAATAGCAACTCTAACGTTTGTTTTTTAATACCGTACATTTCTTTCAATGCTTGAATTTGAGCCATAATCTTGGCATCAGGTTCAGAAACGTTTTTGCGTTTCGTCGCCAAAATCATTTTGTTTTTGCTGGTATGTTCAAGCGATACAAACTCAAAAACTTTAGTTTCATAGCCATACGCTTTTAAAAGTAACGCACGTAACGTATCGGTTAGCATTTCGGCTTGTTGCCCCGCATGAATACCAAACTGTAGCATTGGTTGTAATACTTCAGGACTATGTAATTGTGGGCGTAACTCTTTGTGACAACACGGCGCGCACATAATCATCGAAGCGTTTAAACGAATTCCAGTATGAATGGCAAAGTCAGTTGCAATATCACACGCGTGTAAGGCAATCATAACGTCCAGTTTTTCTGGCTGATAACTACGGACGTCACCTTCAAAAAAGTCTAAGTGGTTAAAATGCACTTTGTCTGCAACATTCTGGCAAAACTCAACCAGATTCGGGCGCAATTCAACACCAGTGATTAATGGTGTTTTTTTCTGCTCTTGCAAATAATCATATAATGCAAAAGTTAAATAACCTTTGCCCGAACCAAAATCTACAATGCGTAACTCTTGTTGAGATGCATCAATTTGCTCACAAGCACTCGCAAAGATTTCAATAAATTTATTAATCTGTTTCCATTTACGCGCCATGCTTGGAATGATTTGGCCTTTTTCATCAGTAATACCAAGCTCTTTTAAAAATGCATTCCCCTGGTGTACATAGCGTTGCTTTTCACGATCATGTGCCTGAATCGTTTGTGTCGCATTTACTGCCTGCTTTTTACCTATATTTAAGAGGGCTTTTTTCTTATTTTTCTTGAGCTGTATTTCTTGATTAGTTGAAAATAAATTCGCTTGTTTACATTGAATGATTAACTGCTCAATCTGTTGCAAACCTTCTTCAAATGAATAATTTTTAGTCACATCTTGGGTAGTATGGTGATATAAAGCTGAAAGCTGTTTTTGGCCATGTAGCTCTACAACGCGGAAAGTGATTTTTTCCAGTTGCGCCAACTCTCCTTTATATTGGCTCAAGATCAATCGCTCAAAAGCTTGTTGGTCAAGCATTTGCTTGATTTTATGAAAGAATTGCTGTTCTTGCTCAAAGGAGAAAACCGACACGGATATACCTAAAAATGAAGACTCATATAAAATAGAAGTTTAAAGGGTCTAGGATTAAAAATAAAATAACTTTACGACTGTTTTGTATTTCTATACATTCGTATTTTTAATCAAAAAAATTAAACTTATGAGTAAATCTGTGTTGGAAACTTACGATCCAAAAGAAGAACTATTTAATGCCTACAGCCATGGGGCTGGTATCATTATGGCAGTTATAGCTTCTATCTTTTTAATTATAAAGGGATCTTATCTTTCAACTGCTCAGTGGGTAGGTTTGTGGGTATATTCATTTAGTCTCATTTTGGTTTTCACCAGTTCGACTCTTTATCACTTTGCGCAAACCCAAAACTTACGTTACTGGTATAAGAAACTTGACCATACAGCTATTTATTATTTAATTGCTGGAACGTATACACCCTTCTTAAGCATCGCAATTCCTACTACAAAAGCTCACTATCTGTTGATTACACTCTGGAGCATTGCTGCGATTGGTACACTTTTCAAGTTAGTTTTTATTCATCGTTTTCAAAAAATTTCTTTGCTAGCTTATATTTTAATGGGATGGCTTGCTGTGTTTGTAATAGATGATATGCGCACATATTTAAGTAAAGACGCATTGATTTTCTTGATCATTGGCGGGTTAGCTTATACGGTTGGAGCATTGTTTTACGCGTTAAAAAAGGTAAGATATACCCATGCGATCTGGCACATTTTTGTGCTTTTAGGTGCAGGAGCACATTTTCTTGCTATCTATTGGTACATAGTTTAGTTCATTTTTCACTCTTATTCAGTGATCCTGAAAGAGTCATGGATGATGTTCTTTCACGCTATTCTTTTAGAAAAAATACGTCTTTAAAAGGAATAGTAAATTAAAAATAAATTTTAACTGATATAAGGTTTTATATGGATTCAACCTCTGCGACTGCTGCTCCGGCAGTAGCCACTAATTCAAAAACACGGGTTTTATTTGCAAGCTTAGTCGGTACAACCATTGAGTTCTTCGACTTTTATATCTATGCAACTGCTGCCGTTATTATTTTTCCTCACTTGTTTTTCCCTGCTAGTAGTGGCAGTGCCGCAGTCTTACAATCTTTAGCGACCTTCGCAATTGCCTTTATTGCCCGCCCCATCGGTGCAGCAATATTTGGACATTTAGGAGACCGTATTGGTCGGAAAGCCACATTGGTTGCAGCTTTACTCACCATGGGTATCTCAACCGTATGTATTGGTTTACTTCCTACCTATGCACACATCGGAATCTTCGCACCCTTACTATTGGCTGTATGCCGTTTAGGACAAGGCTTGGGTTTAGGTGGTGAATGGAGCGGTGCAGTATTACTCGCGACTGAAAATGCCCCAGAAGGTAAAAGAGCATGGTATGGCATGTTCCCACAGCTTGGTGCTCCAATTGGTTTTATTTTGGCAACCGGTTCATTTTTATTATTGAGTGCCACCATTCCTGAGCAGGCATTCATGCAATGGGGCTGGCGTATTCCATTTATTGCAAGTGCTGTATTAGTAATTGTGGGTTTATATATCCGTTTAAAACTACATGAAACTCCAGCATTCCAAAAAGTTTTAGATAAGCAAAAAGAAGTTAATATTCCATTTAAAGAAGTTATCACTAAACATACGGGTAAGCTTATTCTTGGTACGATTGCAGCAATCTGTACATTTGTAGTGTTCTATCTTACAACCGTATTTGCCTTAAACTGGGGAACCACAAAGCTTGGCTATGCACGTGGTGAGTTCTTAGAACTTCAACTCTTTGCAACCCTTTGCTTTGCTGCATTCATTCCTTTATCAGCTATTTTTGCAGAAAAATTTGGTCGTAAAACAACCTCTATTGGCGTCTGTATTGCTGCTGCGATTTTCGGCTTGTTTTTCTCTAGCATGTTAGAGTCTGGAAATACCTTAATCGTCTTCCTTTTCTTATGTACTGGCTTGGCGATTATGGGCTTGACCTACGGTCCGATTGGTACAGTTCTTTCTGAACTTTTCCCAACTTCAGTTCGTTACACAGGTTCAGCATTAACGTTTAACTTAGCAGGCATTTTTGGTGCATCATTTGCGCCACTTATTGCAACTAAGCTTGCCGAAACTTATGGTTTATATGCAGTTGGTTATTATCTTACTGCGGCATCGCTTTTATCACTCATCGCTTTCTTACTTATTCGTGAAACGAAAAATGATGATGTGAATAATCAGATTTAAAGTTTTAAAGACACCCCCATAAAAAAGCCAGTTCAATTTGAACTGGCTTTTTTATACGTATATGAATTAATTCATTGATGCTGGATTCGAAGGTGCAATGCTATTTGATACAGCAGGAGCTGTTACATTACTTGCTGCAACGGCTGCTGGACCAGCAACGGCAGCTTCACCAATGAGTGCAACTTTTGCTTTTTCTTGGCTCTTCACAGATAAAGCAGGGTTACTTGCCACAATACGATTAATGTTTGCTGAGTTTGCCGGAGCAATCGCAGTCGTTTGTAAAATAATTGGGCGATTACCTGTGTTACCCAACGTATAGCGAATGCCTGTACGCGGGCTAATCACTGTAGTATTTTCTTGCTTCACTACAGCTTGAGCCGAAGTTGGGCCTTTTGCTGCAAGTACTTTATCAACCGTTGTCGTTTGAGGGGCTGAAGCTGCTTCTGCTGCGAAAACAAAACTAGGCACAGCAAGAACAGTTAAAAATAAAGGTTGTAATACTTTTTTCATTGTCTTTCCAACATACACTCTGGATGAGAAGTAAATAGCATTTAATGCTTAAAACTGCAAACATTATTCACAGGCTTACTACAAACATAAAAAAAGCAGAACATTTGTTCTGCTTTTTTCGTTAAGGCAGATTAGATCTTACCGTGACATTGCTTATATTTTAGTCCAGACCCACATGGGCATGGTGCATTACGGCTTTCTGGAACAGGGAAAGCTTGCTGATCATTAGACTCGTTCAAGCTTTCTTGAGAAAGTGTAACTTCACCAGTTAAACCATCTACATCATCATGTTCAAAAGAAAGCTTCATTGATTCAGCTTGCTGCTGCTGTTGAGCTTCCATTTCTGCAAGTTCTTCTGGTGTTGGGATATGTACACGAGACAAATCAGTCACAACATCAGTTTTAATAATACCCAGCATATTTACAAACAGGTTGAAAGCTTCTTTCTTGTATTCCTGTTCAGGATTTTTTTGCGCATAGCCACGTAAGTGAATACCTTGACGCAAATAATCCATTGCAGCCAAGTGATCTTTCCAATGACGATCAAGAGAGTTTAAAACGAAGTGACGTTCAAGCATTGCTGCTGATTCATCACCCATTTGAGCGCGGCGCTGGCGATAACGTTCAATTACTTCATCGCTAATACGCTCAACTAAGCCTTCTTCATCTAGACGGCGATCTTGATCTAACCATTCTTGAATTGGTAACTCAATGCCCAAATCAATACGTAGAGCGTTTTCTAAGCCTTCAACATCCCACTGGTCATGAATTGACTCTGGTGGAATAAAGTTAGCAATCACGCCTTTCATCACTTCGTGATGCATTTCTTCAACGTATTCTTTTAAAGTATTTTCAGCTAACACTTCATCACGTTGTGAATAAATGATCTTACGTTGTTCATTATTCACATCATCGTATTTCAATAAGTTTTTACGAATATCAAAGTTACGCGCTTCAACTTTACGCTGAGCGTTCTCGATTGAACGACTCACCATTTTGTGTTCAATCGCTTCATTTTCTTGGAGACCCATCGCACGCATCATTCCGACTACGCGATCACCTGCGAAAATACGCATAAGGTCGTCTTCAAGAGACAAATAGAAACGAGAAACACCAGGGTCACCCTGACGGCCCGCACGACCACGTAACTGGTTATCAATACGGCGTGATTCATGGCGCTCAGAACCAATGATGTGCAAACCACCTGATTTCAATACATCTTCGTGGTCTTGTTCCCATTGTGCTTTCAGACGTGCTTCATCTTCAGCAGTAGGGTTTTCAAGTTTGGCAAGTTTTGCTTTCCAGTTACCACCCAAGATAATATCCGTACCACGACCGGCCATGTTGGTTGCAATCGTTACTGCATTTGGGCTACCCGCTTGAGCAATAATGTCTGCTTCACGCTCATGCTGCTTTGCATTCAACACTTCATGGTGAATGCCAGCTTGCATTAACTTAGAAGATAAAATTTCACTAGCTTCAATGGTCGCTGTACCAATCAGAATTGGTGCAACACCTTGCTCACGAATATTCGTAATTTCCTGAATAATCGCATCGTATTTACCGTTACGGTTTAAATAAATTAAATCGTTTTGGTCATTACGTACCATTGGGCGGTGAGTTGGAATAATCACAACATCAAGGCCATAAATTTCTTTCATTTCCGCAGCTTCAGTATCAGCAGTACCTGTCATACCTGAAAGTTTTTTATATAGGCGGAAATAGTTCTGGAATGTTGTGGTCGCTAGTGTTTGGTTTTCAGGCTGAATTTCCAAACCTTCTTTCGCTTCAACTGCTTGATGCAAACCTTCTGACCAACGACGACCTGGCATTGTACGGCCAGTGTGTTCATCAACAATCACGACTTCGCCATCGTGAATAATATAGTGAACATCACGTTGGAATAAGAAATGTGCACGAATGGCAGCAGACACATGATGAACAAGGCTCAGATTCGTTGCTGAATATAGGCTTTCACCTTCAGCCAACAATCCCATTTGGATAAGTTCTTGTTCAACAGTTTCATAACCAATTTCGGTCATTTCAACTGAACGCTGCTTTTCATCAATCCAGAAATGCCCACCATCTGCAACTTTTTCTTCTTTTTGCGGATGTAATTTAGGAGGAATCGTATTGATTGCAGAATACAGATGCGAAGAGTCTTCACTTTGACCAGAAATAATTAATGGTGTACGTGCTTCATCAATCAAGATTGAGTCAACTTCATCGATAATCGCATAGTGCAAACCACGTTGTTTCTTTTCTGCTAAAGAAAACACCATGTTGTCACGTAAGTAGTCAAAACCGAATTCGTTATTGGTACCATAGGTAATATCAGCAAGATAAGCTTCCGCTTTTTCAGACGGACCTTGCATTGAAAAGATTGTACCAATAGATAAGCCCAAAAACTCAAATAATGGACGGTTCAACTCAGCATCACGCTGTGCCAAATAATCGTTCACAGTAATGACATGAACACCTTCGCCACTTAATGCGTTTAAATAACACGCCAAAGTACCCATAAGGGTTTTACCTTCACCGGTACGCATTTCGGCAATTTTACCTTCATGTAAGGTAATACCACCAATAAGCTGAACGTCATAGTGACGCATGCCCATTACACGCTTGGCTGCTTCACGACAAACTGCAAATGCTTCTGGAAGTAATTTATCTAAACTTTCGCCATTATTATAACGTTGTTTGAATTCTGGAGTTTTTGCAGATAAGTCTGCATCGCTTAAAGCTGATATCGTCGGCTCGAGCGCATTGATTTGCTCAACAATTTTGCGCATTCGTTTGAGTTCGCGCTCATTTTTTGTACCGAAGATACCTCCGATCAGACTTGCCAACATGGATAAACTCTCTAAATCTTGCTTGGTCAAATGAATAAACTTTTTCTCAGTCGTTTATTATGGTGCCAGAAATTTGAAGTACAAGGGGTTTGCACAAAACCCCTAAAAAAAATCTGATAGTTAGATGAATGGTATTTCATTCATCTAGTCCCCCTTAATGTATCTGGCACCTAAAAAGCACCATTAACGCTCATCTATTAAGCATAACTTCCGAGAAATCTAATTTAGCAAATTTACCTTAAAGTTACATTGATTAAGCACTTAAAATAATGAGTTTTAGTCATATATATTTACACTTATATAAAAATTTCATAATAAAATATAAAAACAATAATTTTAATCATAAAGTAAATGCTGCATATTCATTCAATCGAATAACAAATTATGAGCAATTGAGGAACGATCATGACATTACGATTAGGAGACACTGCCCCTGATTTTCAACAAGAATCGAGTGAAGGCATAATTAATTTTTATGATTTTTTAGGGGATAGTTGGGGAATCTTATTTTCACATCCAGCCGACTATACGCCAGTATGTACAACAGAATTAGGTTACACAGCAAAATTAAAAGATGAATTTACGAAGCGTAATGTTAAAGCGATTGCTTTGTCAGTAGACGATGTAGAGTCTCATAAGGGCTGGATCAACGATATTAATGAAACACAAAACACAACGGTAAATTTTCCAATCATTGCGGATAAAGATCGTAAAGTATCTGAGCTTTATGGTTTCATCCATCCTAACGCCAGTGAAACACTCACAGTGCGTTCTTTAGTTATTATTGATCCGAACAAAAAAGTTCGCTTAATTATTACCTACCCTGCTTCAACAGGTCGCAATTTTAATGAAGTCTTACGTGTGGTTGACTCATTACAATTAACAGATAAGCATAAAGTCGCTACACCAGCGAACTGGCAACAAGGCGAAGATGTGGTTATTGTGCCATCACTTAAAGATGAAGAAGAAATTAAACAACGCTTCCCTAAAGGCTATACAGCGGTTAAGCCTTATTTACGCTTAACACCACAGCCTGAAAGCAATAAAACCGACTAAAGGTTTTTATTGCTTGCAAGACAAGCGAAGTGCGTAGGCAAACATTCTAAAGTTTCCTAATAAAGCTGACAGTTATGTGCTGATTTTAAAAGCCTTTAAAAAAGGCTTTAATCGAAGCGCAAGACAAGCGAAGTGCGCTTAGGCAGGCATCTGAAAGACTCCCTACAAGACAAGCGAAGCGCGTAGCGCAAGCATCTGAAAGGTTCCTTGCAAGACAAGCAAAGTGCGTAGGCAGGCATCAAAAGATTTCAAATAAGCCAACCGCGTAGTAAATCTTAAGCAAAATAAGTAAATTTTTCACCCTTAAAAAGCCATCCAACGTGATGGCTTTTTTATTTATGTATTGAATACACATGGTTTTTACTGCTCAGATCAGTTATAACTCGAAGCGATTCGGTATAAAAAATAAAAATCATGATCTATAAAATTCATCATTTAAAGTGTGGCAGCATGTGCCCAGTTTGTGCCCCACTCTTTGGACAAAAAGGCTTTCGCGCTGAAGTCGTCTGCCATTGCCTTCTGGTTGAAACTGATCGAGGCTTAGTGCTTATTGATACAGGCTTTGGCTTGCAAGATTATTTACATATGAAACAACGCCTAGGCTCATTAGTTAAACGTTTAGGTAAAATTGAGCCTAACCTTGAGTTTAGTGCTATTCAGCAAATTCAAAAGCTCGGATTTAATCCAAAGGATGTACAGCACATCTTTGTCACTCATCTTGATTTTGATCATGCAGGTGGAATTTCAGATTTCCCACATGCCACTGTGCATGTTTTAGCTGCAGAATATAACGCAGCCCAACTTCCAAATTTTAAGGGCAAACTTCGTTATAGAACCAATCAATATAAAGATCATCGCTACTGGAACTTTGTTGAATACCAGCAAGGTGAAGCATGGTTCAACCTCGAAAAAGTAAAAGGCTTTCCTCTGTTCCAAGATGAAATTTTAATGGTGCCTCTATTAGGGCATTCAGCTGGTCATTGTGGTATTGCCATAAAGCAACAAAATCAATGGCTATTATTTTGTGGGGATGCTTACTACTCACACCTAGAGTTAAACCCTAAAAATAAATTAAGATCACTCGGTGTGCTGGAAAAAACATTTGCAGAAGATAATGAGCAACGCCTTGTTAATCTCAAACGCTTACAGCATTTAGCTCAACATGAGCCAACGATTGAAATAATTTGTGCTCATGATCCTTATGAGCTTAATCGGTATCAAACATGAAAAAATTATCGCTCATTACACTTCTCATCTGTATAAATTTACAAGGATGTATGCAGCATGAAAGTATTGCTCATGAGCAACGACCAAAAGACTGGGGCACTTTAGTCTCTCAGAGCCATAACTTTTATCAAATTAGTAATGATGTTTTTCGCAGTGAACAACCTAGTGCTGCAATGATTTCAGAATTAAAGAATCATCAAATTGGAACAATTATTAATTTAAGAGCCAAAGACGCAGATACTTTAGTTTTTAAAAATGAAAATTTTAATCTTGTGCATATTCCTATCAACACATGGGCAATTAACCGCCAAGATCTATTAGAGGTTATGCAGCAAATCAAAATTGCTAAACAGAGTAATCAACGTGTTTTATTGCACTGCTACCATGGTTCAGACCGTACAGGCGCCAGCGTTGCGATGTATCGCATTATTTTTGAAAATTGGGCAATTGATGATGCGGTTAAAGAAATGAAGGAAGGTGGTTATGGCTACCATATTATCTGGAAAAATATTGACCGTTTATTCACCCCTGAAAATGTAAAATGGATTCAACAGCAACTGTCGAATCCATCTTAACTACATCTTAAGTAAACCTTAGATCAGATTAACGCTGATCTAATGGCACCCAATCAATGACCCAAGCCGATTTCATATTTAAACTTGAATCAGAAGTAATTTTCTTACGGGCCGCATCTGCTGTATCACGGTCTTTCGCAGGACCTACCATAATACGGATTCCCTTGCTTGTTTGGCTCGTAGTTACCTTGTAGCCTTTAGCTCGTAATTTAGAAACAACTGCATCTGCATTTGCTTGGTTAGCAGCCAATGCAACTTGCACCATCCACTTTTTATCACCATTTTCCAGCAATTCACGCGCTTTTTCAGCCTCAGCTTTTTTATCAGCTTCTGCTTTACGTTTAGCCTCTGATGTTTTCTTATCAGCTTCTGCTTTGTGTTTTGCTTCAGCTGCTTTTTTATCAGCTTCTGCCTGACGTTTTGCTTCAGCTGCTTTTTTATCAGCTTCCGCTTGACGTTTTGCTTCAGCTGCTTTTTTATCGGCTTCTGCTTGGCGCTTTGCTTCAGTTGCTTTCTTATCAGCTTCTGCCTGACGTTTTGCTTCAGCTGCTTTCTTATCAGCTTCCGCTTGGCGTTTTGCTTCAGCTGCTTTTTTGTCTGCATCTATTTTTGAAGTATCAGTTGTTTTATTTGCCACATTAGTTTGCTGGTTTTTAGCTTTCGCCTCACCCACTAACTCTGGTGGAATATTATCTGAACTTTCTTGAGCAGCTGTACGACGTGCATTAATCGCAGCGTACTCTGCTGCGGCTTTACGAGCAGCATCAGCTTCAGCTTGCTGTTGCATTGCTAAAAACTCAGCTGCACGTGCTTCTTGCTCAGCAACTGCTTTTTCACGCGAACGGCGCTGTTCTTCTAACAAACGTTTTTCTGTTTCAACATCAACCGCTAGAGGTTGTAGTTGTACCATTTGTCCTTCGGTTGCTTGCTTTGGCTTAGTTTGAGTTTTTGGCGATGTGGATGCGGGTGGCTGAACTTCAACCTGTTTTATTTCCTCATTCCCTTTTAGAAGTAATGCTGCCAATAAAACACCACCTCCCAGTAAAACAACACCACCCATCCAGCGTTGTTTGTTATTCATTGACATTCTTCCAAATACTCCCAAATCGCTTCTAAAGTATGAAACGAACCACAGGCCAAAATCAGCTGATTGTTATTTGTTTGCTCAAGCGCTGATTTAAAAGCCTCTTTGATATTGCCATATTGTTGTACTGTCTGGCCTTGCAAGGCATCATTGAGTTGCTGAATCGGTGCAGCACGCGGCACATTCAACTCAGCAATTTTCCAATGTAAAACAGTAGGTTTCAATAAATCGACTACTGATTTTATATCTTTATCTGCCAGCATTGAAAATACTGCGACAACTTCTGTGTACTGTTTATTGTATTCTAAGAAATTTCGCAATTGCTTTAACAAAAATTCAACACCATGTGGATTGTGTCCGGCATCAAAAATTACCGTTTTCCCCTCCACTTGACGCTGCTCAAAACGTCCTGCTAAACGTGCAGATTGAATACCTTTTTCTAATGCTGACTGAGAAATTTCAAGTCCGCTATTTAAAATAGCGGCAACCGCTCCCGCAATATTTTCAATGGCTAAATGACCTAAAGGAAGCTTTAAAGTAGTTCCTTCTGAGGCAAAGTACCAGTTTTGTCCATCATCGGCGAGTTTATAAAAATAATCACGATTAACGGTATATAAGTCTGCTTGCGTACTTTCTGCTTTATCTTGGATTGCTTGAGGTAGAATTTGTTCACCAGCAAAGACAACCGGAATGTTTGGACGAATAATGCCTGCTTTTTCAAAAGCAATTTTTTCGATAGTATCGCCCAACCAGTCAGTATGATCTAGGCCAATATTAGTAATAACTGCAACGTCGGGATCAATTACATTGACGACATCTAAGCGCCCACCCAAACCAACTTCGAGCACCCATACATCACATTGCAGTTGTTTAAAAATGACAAAAGCAGCCAAAGTGGTTGCTTCAAAAAAAGATAAGCTTAAATCACAATCGCGACGAGCCTGATCGACTTGAACAAAAGCATCAATCAGACTTTGATCATCGACTTCAACTCCACCTAATTTGACTCGCTCATTAAAGCGATAGATATGCGGTGACTGATATAACCCAACTTTATAACCCTGTGCGTTTAATATCGCGGCCAGTGTGGTTGTAGTTGAGCCTTTACCATTCGTTCCGGCTACTGTAAAAACTTTAGCAGTAGGCTGAGTCACACCCAGCTTTTCTGCAACAGGAATTACACGTTCCAGACCAAGATCTATCCCTGTAACGTGAACATGGCTCCAATAATTGAGCCATGTATCTAAAGAGTCTATTGAAAGTGGAGCTTGTTGGTTCAAGGTAAGTTCATCAATTTCGATACAAGTCGAGATACAGTATCACGTAAAGCATGACGATGAACAATCTGATCGATTACCCCATGATCAAGCAAATATTCAGCACGTTGGAACGGTTCTTCTAGAGTTTCACGTACAGTTTGCTCAATTACACGTTTACCAGCAAAGCCAATCATCGCTTTAGGTTCAGCAATATGAATATCACCCAACATTGCTAAAGAAGCTGTTACACCGCCATATACAGGATGTGTTAACACCACGATATAAGGTAAACCTGCATCTTTTAACTTTTGGATCGCCGCTGAAGTACGTGCCATTTGCATAAGAGACAGCATACCTTCTTGCATACGTGCACCACCAGAAGCTGCGAAACAGATCAATGGTTGACGTTTTTCAATAGCAAGTTCAGCAGCCTGAACAAAACGGTCGCCTACAACTGTACCCATAGAGCCGCCCATAAAGTCGAACTCAAAAGCACATGCAATCATATCTACGCCATTTAAATTACCTTGCATGGCAATTAAGGCTTCCGTTTCACCAGTTTTGGTTTGCGCTTCACGCATACGATCTGGATATGGCTTAGTGTCGACAAACTTTAACGGATCTTTCGCGCTAAATTCTTGCCCTAATTCTGCTACTACATTATCGAAGAACCAGTTCAAACGATCACGAGCTTTCATACGTAAGTGTTCATCACACTGCGGACAAACATACGCATTGAAAGAGATTGCTGTACGTGTCACTAGAGCATGACATTCAGGGCATTCAATCGTTGGCTCAGTAAATGTTGCTTTGAGAATTTGTTGCTCATTTGCGACTTCAATACCTGGAACCGGACGTTTTGTCCATGGTGTCGAAGGGCTAAGAACTTTCCCTGATTTCACTTCTTGATTCATACTAACTCATCGAGCGCTGCTCGAAGCTCCTTGACTTTATTCACCGTCTGTTCAACAGCGTCATCCGCTGCCAACGTTGCAAAATTTTTAACGAAAGCACTACCCACAATCACAGCATCAGCAACGCTACCCATTGCTTTTGCTGAAGCAGCATCACTAATACCAAAACCAACACCTACTGGAATATCAGTGGCATTTTTGATTTTTTGAATACGTGCAGCAGCTTCTGCCGTATCTAGTGTTGCGGCTCCCGTTACACCCTTAAGTGAAACATAGTAGATAAATCCACTTGCCTGATTTGCCACATGTTGAATGCGTTGGTCTGTAGAAGTTGGTGCGAGCAAGAAGATTTGATCCATGTCATGTTGCTTCAACACAGCACCAAACTCTTTTGACTCTTCTGGCGGTAAATCCACCAGTAATAAGCCATCTACACCACACTCTTTCGCATGAGAAACAAACTTCTCGTAACCAATCACTTCAACCGGATTTAGATAACCCATTAAAACAACAGGTGTATCCTGATCCTGTTCACGGAACTCCTTTACCATATTAAGAGCATCTAATGTGTTAGTCCCTGCTGCAAGCGCACGTTCAGCTGCAAGCGCAATTACTGGACCATCGGCCATTGGATCTGAAAATGGTAAACCAAGCTCAATGACATCTACTCCTGCCGCAACCATTTTATGCAGTAACGGAACTGTTACTTGCGGTTGTGGATCACCCGCCATGACATAAGATACAAGCGCTTTACGTTGTTGGGACTTAAGCTTTTCAAAACGGGTGGCAAGACGTGACATAGGGTTGTGCTTTCCTTGAATTATTTAAAATTGAGGAGTTGTTTGTAGAAATACAAGAACATCGCATTTTAACGCTATTTTTTGTCCATTGAACAGGTCTAACGTTATGGCGATATTCGATTGTATGATTCATACAACCCATGGCGTACATTTATCAATATTTTGAAACTTTTCTCAATGATCAAAGCTTCCTATTTTCGAGCCATTATTAGATCGTCATCTGAATAGAAAATCGCCACAGAAAGGCTATTTTATTGCATTTTTATTTGTTAGCTGTAATTGTCTTTTTCTTGCTAATAGGGTTTGTCCTGTCAAATTTTTATGGGCACGTGCAAGTGCTGACTGGTCCGAATATCCCAATTGTTCAGCAATTAAAGTGAGACTGGCATTTTGGTTAAGTAATATCTCACAGCGTCTCATACGCTCTGCATCTAAAATTAATTTAAATGAAGTGTTTAATGACTGTAGTTGGCGCTGCAAGCTTCGTACTGAAATATTCAACTCGATGGCAATATCTTCTATTTTAGGGGCCTGCTGCCTTTGCTTAAAATATTCATGGACGATCCAATGTATTTGCTGAGCTAAATCTGTATGTATTTTACGCTGAGCTAACGCCTCTTCTGCCTGTTTCACTAAAAGTTGCATTAAGGTTGGGTCTGCATGCTGAGGACGAATACTTAGTCCCTCACTTGCAAAAGTTAATGCATAGTAAGGTTTTTCAAATGATAATTTGCATTGAAAGAAACGCTGATAGTGCACTAACGGACCACGTGCACGGTGCACGAACTCAACTTGTTGCAAGAGAAAATCATGTAGTGGAGCGATCTGTTTAGCAAGCTGTACCATTGCTGCCAAGGTCAATTCACAAAGTATGATATTGCTGTCATCAACCAATGGCCAATACAAACGAATTTTAGAAGCATCTTGCTCAATTTGCATAGGTACCACTTGCTCACCGTCAATCACAAGACGATGAAACTTCATAATATATTCAAGAACCTCTGCAAAACTGCCACTTCGGGATGCCATATAGCCCAACACTCCAAAATTGGCAGGTGTAATGCAAGTGGCCATTTCCAAAGCTAAATTGGAAACTTGTAGCTGAGATTCGGTTAGCTCTAAAAGCTCAAGAAAAAAATTTAAAGATGATTGAGCATCAATAGACGAAGCTAAAATATTTTGAACTTGTCGGGCCTGAACATCCGTCAGATTTAATGCCTGCCAGTCGATTTCCCTTTCTTTTAGGTAAGTATTCCAAAGGTAAAAATACCCATTTGAAATCGTAAAATCCTGCATGGCGCATCCTTTTTTACTGCCATCTTGTCGCAAACTGTATAAAAATTGGCAATAACTGTCAAAACAAAGCCGACCAGCCGCGACATACTAGTAAACAAGTTAGATGCGAGAAATAAAATATGAACGCACATGTTTATTATCAAGTCGAGCCAGTGGTTCGTAAAGATCTAGATTTTCACTTAAACGAAGCGCCTCGCTTTTGGTTTAATAATGATCCTTTTTTGACTCGTATGTTTGATGCACTCAGCTTAACCTTTCCTGATGGGGAGCGTTATTTCATTGAATGCGTTCGTATGTTCCGTGACAAAATTGAAGATCCAGAACTACAAAAACGAGTTGTGGACTTTATTAAACAAGAAGCTCAACACGGTATTGCTCATGACAAAATGAATCAGCTCATGAAAGAACAAGGTATGCCTGTTGACCAATTCACAGCTACACTAAAAAGAATTTTTCGTTTTGAACTCACCAAACGCTCACCGCAATACAATATTGCAATGACAGCAGCAGCTGAACATTTAACTGCATTAATGGCAGAAACGTTTTATAGCAATAGAAAAACTTTGGAAAATGCTCACCCCTATGTCCGAGCGCTGTTTGCTTGGCATGCCATTGAAGAGATGGAGCATCGTGATGTTGCTTTTGATGTCATGAAACAAGTAGGTGAAGTTCCTGAGTCGACTCGTCGTTTTGTATTGGTTCTTACAACAGTACTCATGTTTGGTTTTACGCTCTATCGCACCAACATCATGTTGAAATGTGACGGCTTCAGTTCTAGAGAACGACTCTTGATGAGTCTTAAAGGCTTACCTTGGTTCTTTGGTAAAAATGGCACATTAACTGCCATGAAAAGCCAATATTTAGATTGGTTTAAAAAAGATTTCCATCCAAATCAGCATCCAGTCATTCGTCAATATCCCGTCTGGATTGAAACACTTGAAAAGACCAATGATCCTATTGCAGCTGGTGAAGCATTTTGGCAAGCAGGTTTATAACCTGCTTGTTACCATTTTGCATAATGTTGTTCTAGTAAACCGTATTGCTCATTGCAATTGATTATATCGGTTGCCTCATGCTCAATAGTGCCGCTAATTTTAGCTTGCCACTGATTGAACTGGCTTCCAATCATTCTTAAATTAATATTTTCGTATCGGCACCAACCAATATGGACCTGTAGATTAAGCTTTTGATCTAAAGAGCTAATTTGCCAAAGCTCATCATTTACTTTTTCAAATAAAACATCAGTCAGTGGAAATAAAACTCCGTTAATCCATAAGCAGTTTTCATTACCAAAGCTTTCATTCACACCTGAAGCCAAATTTAAACCGATACGCCGCCCTTGCTCATCCCAGAAATTACATGAAAGCCAGAACCAAGCTGTTTCAGGTCGCAAAAAACCACATGTATCATCTAGAGATGCAAATGTCTTTTCATCAAATTGTACAACTTGGTTTTGTTTATTAATGAACATGCCTTCTACACCCAGCGTGGTCTGCTTTTGAGTATAGGTCCACCCATTAATTCCTGTCGGTGTACATAAACTTAAGATATCGGTCCCAGCACAAAAAATACGAGCGCTGAGTTGAATCTCACCATATTTAGTCACTCGAATGTACCGCACACCATTGGCATGCTGAATATCAAACTGATAAGGCGATTTAGAAAAATAGCTTTGATTAAACAATGGCTGTTCATCAAGATAGGTTTTATGCCCCAAAGGCTGAATTGCATTCCACTCAATGACTTGCTGAGTTTCATGATCATAAATATAGAAAAAACCGTGCCCGACCCAACCGATATCAGCAATTGCCAGACCAATACTATAGTGTTTATGTTGAATGCCGCAGAATTTAAATTTTTTATATTTTAATTGCTTACGCCAGCCCTTTAAGACCTTACCATAAGGGGTTTTATAAATATAATGTTGTACGTGAATGGTTGACGGTACAGATTCAAAACGCCCGTAGCGAGGCTGTCCATTTTCTTGAATTAAATCCATTTACCCACTTCCATATGAATATTAGATTTCAAATGACCTATACCACGGTCAAATACGTATTTTCCCAAATTGTTGCAGCAAAATCGCCTTTTATTAAATGAATATAGCGACCTGCTACACAATCTATCGCTAGGCAGTCATCAATATCAATGACTCGATCTGTGTGTGCTTTTTGCCACTGTTGATCTATAAACTGTTTACCTAATTGTTTTGCAACAACAGCATTTGGTGCAACTACAAACTCATAACGGTGAAGTTCACCGAATTCACGAGCATTATATCCACCCAGATTAATTAAATATAATTTTAAATCATCTGGTTTGGGTGCTGCATCTGTAAAATGAATTTGATACTTTTGCCCTTGAGAGTTAACACCAGAGAGCTTGGCCCAAGCATCAATATGTAATCCTTGAGCCTCACCAAACCAAGCCTGTTTAAGTTGAGGATAAACTTCTTCCAAAGTATCTCCTACAGCCATGACTACATCATGAACTTCTGTATTAGCACGTGCATGACGCCCGCCTAACATCACCATAAACAAACTTGGCATTGTATCCTCTTACATCTCGACCATTTCTACGCCATCAATGCGTGCAACTGTCATTAAATCTTTATCACCACGACCTGAAACAGTTGCAATAATAATCTGATCTTTAGACATCGTTGGTGCAAGCTTCGAAACGTATGCCATTGCGTGCGAGCTTTCAAGTGCAGGAATAATCCCTTCGATTTTGGTTAAATCACGGAAACCTTGCAAAGCTTCTGTATCATTAATCGGCACGTACTCTACACGCTTCATATCTTTCAAGAAGCTATGTTCAGGACCGACACCTGGATAGTCAAGACCCGCTGAGATACTATGTGTCTCAATAATCTGGCCTTGTTCATCACTCATCAAGTAAGTACGGTTACCATGTAATACGCCAACATGGCCTGCATTTAATGGCGCAGAGTGTTTACCAGTTTCAATACCAAAACCAGCCGCTTCAACACCATACATTTTCACATTGGCATCGTTTAAGAATGGATAGAACAAGCCCATTGCATTTGAACCACCACCCACACATGCAACTAATGCATCTGGTAAGCGACCTGCTTGCTCCAAGATCTGTTTGCGTGCTTCACGCCCAATAATCGACTGGAAGTCACGAACGAGTTGAGGATATGGATGTGGGCCTGCAACTGTACCAATTACATAGTACGTCGTATCAACGTTGGTTACCCAGTCACGCATCGCTTCGTTCATGGCATCTTTCAGCGTTTTAGAACCACTTTGTACAGGTACAACAGTCGCGCCCAATAAACGCATACGATAAACGTTCATGGCTTGACGCTTAACGTCTTCAGCACCCATATAAACAACACATTCAAGACCTAAACGTGCTGCAATTGTTGCTGTTGCCACACCATGTTGCCCAGCACCAGTCTCGGCAATAATACGTTTTTTACCAGAAAGCTTTGCCAATAACGCCTGACCAATCGTGTTATTTACCTTATGTGAGCCTGTATGGTTCAAGTCTTCACGTTTAAGATAAATTTGCGCACCACCTAACTCTTTTGACCATCGCTCAGCATAATAAAGTGGACTAGGACGACCTACATAGTAGGCGAGATCGCGGTCGAATTCTGCCAGAAACTGTTCATCATTTTTCATGCGGGAATAGAGATTTTCTAAATCTTCTAATGCCGCCATTAAAGTTTCTGACACAAAACGTCCGCCATGGATACCAAAATGCCCTGCAGCATCTGGGTACTGTGTATAGTCAATCACATTGTTTTGCTGATCCACGTTGGACTCCTTGCATAAATCGTTCAATGAGTTGTTGGTCTTTTATACCTTTTGCGGATTCTACGCCTCCGCTCACATCTACTGCAAAAGCACCGGTAGTATGAATAGCGTCTATGACATTGTCAGGGGTTAAACCACCTGCCAAGATTAAAGGAATATCAAGTTTTGGGAATTTGGACCAGTCAAACTGATGTCCTGTACCCCCTTTAAGCTCAGGATGCCACGCATCGAGCAATACAGCACTGGCACCAGCCGCCTGATATTTTTGAATTTCAGCAATTACATCTAAATCAGGTTTAACCTGAATCGCTTTATACCAGCGACGTTTACAATGGCGAGCTATTTCCTGACATTGTTCTGGAGTTTCATCGCCATGTAGTTGTAATACATCTAGGGGAACACAATCAAGTACATCCTGAATTTCAGTGGCACTTGCATTCACAAACAAACCAACCATTTGTACATAAGGTGGAATTACTTTTGTAAATTCTTGAACCTCTGCAACTGTCACATGTCTTGGACTTGGCGGAAAAAAAACAAAACCTATCGCATCTGCTCCTGCAGCAACAACTGCCTGAACATCTTGAATGCGAGTAATTCCACAGATTTTTGCGCGTGTACGTTTTTGGTTTGATGGGCTCATGATCTGCCTAAACTACAACCATTTCTTAAAATAAGCGCCATTGTAATGCAATTTTTGCCCCTTGCGTAAAAGTTCTCTGGGAATTGCTCCAAATGACATTGTATGAAATAAATCGCCACTTTATACTGCGTAAAATTGGAAGCAAGTGTAAGCAATTAATGCTTTAGGGAAGCTGGTGAAAGTCCGGCACTGCCCCCGCAACGGTAACAATGTAAAGCATATTTTTTAAGTCGATATCGACTTACACCACTGCATTAATGTGGGAAGGTGAATATGTCCATAACATAAATATGGCGCTGAAGTCCGGAGACCTACTTGTTTCATCTATCTACCCGATCATTCACGTGGGGTGAATGTATGGAGCATGTTATGTCTAAGTCTTTTCAACCTACTCGTCTGGTAGGGGCTATCGCTATTGCGATGGGGTTTTCACCTGTTATTTTTGCTGAAGATACCACGAACACAACTCAGCTTGATCCAATTGTAATCACTGCCTCAAAAAGTGCTGAAAAAGCCAGTGAAGTTCCGGCGCGTATCAACATTATTGAACCAAAAGTTCTCGAACAATCCCCTATCGCTTCTTTACCACAATTATTACAAACCGATGCTTCCATCAATATGGTGCAAAGTGGCGGTATGGGACAACTTGCAGAGATTTATTTACGAGGTACAGAATCTGATCATACTCTCGTGCTACGAGATGGAATTCGACTAAATAATGCATCCTCAGGAACAGCAAGTCTTGCATTTATTGACACAACAGATATTAAACAAATTGAAGTATTGAAAGGGCCTGCCTCTGTTCTCTATGGTACTGATGCAATTGGCGGAGTAATTCAGCTCGTTTCAAAAACACCTGAAAAGAATAGAGCTTTTATCACGGGTGAAATTGGTGAGAATAAAACTTATAAATCAGTTATTGGCGCTGATTTATATGAAGATGGTTTTTATGCCCAAATTCGTGGACAACGCCTAGAGTCTGACGCAACCAAAGTAACTAATCAAAAAACCAACTCATCGGATACGGCATCATTTGATCAGAAAGGTTTTAGTACAAAGTTTGGTGTTGAGCAGAAAGATTACGGTATTTCTGTTGACTATAGCCATAATGAAGGTTCAAGCCTTTATGATGCTTATACATTTAATGGTGCCTTGCTTAAACAAGACTTCGAAAATGAGATTATCAATTTACGTAGCCGTTTAAATGTAACAGATAACTTAGAATTAAATACTCGCTTATCACAATTCAAAGATGAAGTTAATCAAAAAGACTCTACTGATTTTGTTCATAGTAAAACTCAGGAAGTAGAGCTATATAGTAAATGGAAGTTTTTACCGCAGCAAACACTCTTAATTGGTGCCACCCACCGTACGTTGGATGGAGATATTCTGTCTTATGGAGCACCATACAATGAGAACGTAGACTCGACAGGGTATTATCTTCAACATCAATTCAATGGTGATAGATTAAACACTCAAGTCGGTGTTCGTGTAGAAGATAATGAAAAATATGGCTCACATACTGTTGGTCAAATTGCTGCACGTTACCAACTTTTAGATAAAACAAGTATCTATACCAATATTGGTACTGCTTTTAAATCACCAACGCTTAATGAACTTTTCAACTCATGGAACGGCAATCCAGATTTAAAACCAGAAGAAAGTACATCTTATGAAATTGGTATAGATCAAACTCTACCAGCAGGTTTTAAAACAGGTTTATCTGCTTACTATACTGAAGTTGAAGATCTTATCGGCTCAGTGAACTTTGGTAAATTAACTAATATTAATAAAGCAACTTACCAAGGTGGTGAATTTTATGTTGGTTGGCAGAAAGATGATCTTTTTGCAAAAGCAACTTATAGCTATGTCAAACCTGAAAACGAAGAGACTCATCAGGATTTAAATCGTCGCCCTCGTCAAGGATTAACCTTAACAACAGGTCTGCAAAATGAAGTTTATGGCATTAGTGCTTCGCTCGTTGCAAAATCAAAGTCGAAAGACTGGGATAGTAATTACAGGAATCCAGGTTACGCAACTGTAGATATTAATGCTTACTGGAATATGAATCCGCATATTAAATTGTTTACTAATATTCAAAATATTGGAGATGTTGATTACAAAACAGCTTATCAAGACCAAGGATACTATTACGTAAATGGTGGCCGTCTTGCATCAGCTGGTGTCACCCTAAGCTACTAAGCAAAACTTTATTATAAAAATATTTTCTTAACTCCAGTTTCGGGGTAATGTTCTGACCAACATTATCCCCTTTTTTATGTTCAGGATATCCATCATGGGACACCGTTTAAGCAAAATCTATACACGCACAGGCGACTCAGGCACAACAGGTTTAGGCGATGGCTCTCGTGTTGCTAAAGATGATTTACGAATTGCAGCACTTGGTGATGTCGATGAACTGAATGCCATTATTGGGGTACTTCGTGCTCAAATCACAGCTAGTCAAGTGACCAACAAAGCGGATTGGGATAAAAGTCTCAGCCTTGTTCAGCATTGGCTTTTTGATTTAGGTGGAGAGGTTTGTATTCCAAACTACAATTTACTTAAGCCTGTTTGTATTGAGTTTCTTGAAAAAGAAATTGACCGTATGAATGAAGACTTACCAATGCTTAAAGAGTTTATTCTGCCATCAGGCTCTTTAACTTGCAGTTATGCCCATCAAGCCCGTGCTGTTTGTCGCCGCGCAGAACGATCTCTACTGTCGGTACAAACACGTGATCAAAATATTCAAACTACGGCGCTCCAGCTTTTAAACCGCTTGTCTGACTGGTTGTTTGTTGCATCTCGTGCTTTACAACGTGCCGAGGGCGGCCAAGAAGTACTTTGGCAAAAAAATATTAATGAGATTATTTAAAAATAGATTAGATTAAACATGGTCTCTGCTCTTTTTAAAGAGACCATAGTCAAAATATTTCATAGAAGAAAATTATGCGCATTATTGGTCATCGTGGTGCACGCAAAGAAGCTCCTGAAAATACACTAGGTGGGTTTCAGCACATAAAAAATTTAGGTATTCGTGGTGTCGAATTTGATATTCGTCAGCTTCAAGACGAAGAGTTGGTCGTGATCCATGATGATAATTTTTTACGTACAGCTGGAGTCGATCAAATTGTTGAGCAATCTACTTTGGCTCAAGCACTCTCATTTGATCATCGTCAAAATTGGCCTGACTGGCCAAATTCAGAGCCAACACCAACATTCACAGGCGTTTTAAATTTACTTGATACCTTCGATCATATTGAAGTGGAAGTGAAAGCTGTAAAAGACATGGTTTTAGCAGAAAAAATTGTTCAAAAACTTGAGACCGAATTACAAGGTTTTGAAAAAGTTGTCACCATCACAAGTTTTGATCTTCAAATTTTAACTGCCTTACGCGATATAAACTCTCAATTCAAACGGGGATTGTTAGTCGAGCTTCCAGTTGGAGCAACAGCAATTGAAATCGCTCATCAATATGGTTGCTGTCATATTGGCTGGCACGATCAACTCGCAACAGATGAAATGATTCAGCTTTCACAGCAGGCCAACTTAAATATTAGTGTCTGGACAGTGAATGATGTAGAAAGAGCAAAAAGGCTTAGGGATTTAGATGTACAAGGGCTAATTACAGATATTCCAACCACGATGTTACAAGCTCTATAAATATAAAAAAGGTGGTAAAACCACCTTTTATTTCTTTTGTGCCTGAATAAGGCGTTGTCCACTCTGATCAAGCAGATATAGCGTATTACCTACGAGTTGGAAGCGTTGAATACGTTGCAAAGCATCCACTAGCTCTGCCTCTTGGGCCAAAGCACCATCACAGCTTAAATGTCCTGCATTTACCTGCATGTCAAGTTTTTGCTGGCTAAAATTAAATGTATAACGACCAAAAACTGCGTTACATCCAGTATGGCCTGATACCGTTTTGATAGCAGAATTTAAAGAGAGCGTCGGCCACTGTGTAAAGAATTTTGCCTTATGACCACTGATCTGAGTAATCTGCCAATCAATATCTTGAATGCCATCAGGACTCACTCTCTTTTTTACAACAGGCGATTGAACATGATGAACTGTTTTTTTTGTTTGAACTTTTTTTGTATTTTGATCGGGTGCACTTTGACATGCGGCTAATACAAGACTGATTGTGACCAAGATACACTTCAATGATAATTTCCTTGCAATATCAATGCTGTTCTTTTTTTTCAATCGTTGTACGTTCATTAAACAACTTCTCCTACTTGAAAAACTCTGTGACATAGTTTAATTCTGTTACCGTTCTTTCAATACATCTGTACAATAATGCTAGTGATTCTCACTAAGCACGTGCTAATATGAAGGATAGAATAGCAATATATCTTGATGATCGGTTTTGCTATGTCGTTTTGTCTTTGTACCTTGTCTGACAAGGATTCTAGGAGCGCTGCCGGATATGACTTCCGCCCCACTCAAAGCCCCAATTAACTGGACCGCTAGCATTACCTTAATTGGTTTACCAATTCTTGCCGCAATCATAATCCCGATTTACGCGTATTATTATGATTTTAGTGTAAGCGCATGGGTAAGCTTATTTTTTCTTTTAGCTCTAAGTAGTATGGGGATTACTGCTGGTTATCACCGCCTGTGGGCTCACCGAGCTTACGAAGCGTCGTTACCGCTTAAAATTCTTTTAATGATCGGTGGAACTTTTGCCGTACAAAATAGTATTTTGTTCTGGGCATCTGGTCACCGTACTCACCACAGACATGTTGATCATGTCGATGAAGATCCCTATTCAATTGAGCGTGGTTTTTGGTATGCCCATATGGGTTGGATGATCCGCGATCATTCTCCATCTGAGCCTGACTTTAAAAATGCACCTGACTTGCTCAATGATAAATTGGTTATGTTCCAGCATAAATACTATGGTTTACTCGTAGTTGCGGTTCATGTTGGAATTTTAGGTTTAATTGGTTGGGCAACTGGCGATTTATGGGGTGTAGTCCTCATAGGTGGTCTCTTACGCTTAATCATTAGCCATCAAGTGACTTTCTTTATTAACTCACTTTGTCATATGTTCGGTAAACGTCCTTATACAGACGAAAACTCGGCACGTGATAATTTCTGGTTAGCTATCGCCACTTGGGGCGAGGGTTACCACAACTATCACCATATCTTCCAATACGATTATCGTAACGGTGTGAAATGGTGGCAATATGACCCAACAAAATGGTTGATTTGGTCTTGTTCTAAACTTGGTTTAGCTAAAAATTTACGTCGTATTCCAAGCTTTAATATTAAAAAAGCAGAACTAGCGATGAAGTTTAAATATGCTGAGCAAGATCTTGCTATCTATGGTCATGATGTAAATGCTGACATTAGTCAAATGAAACAACGTATTGCACAAGAATACGAAGCATTTACCCATACTTTAAATGATTGGGCAAAACTTAAAGAACAAGAGTTACAAGCGAAAAAAGCAGCAATGGCTGAAAAAATTCATAGAATGGATCACAAGCTTAAAGTTGATTTTCAATTGCTTGAACACCGTTTAAGTCACCACCGTGAATGCTTAGAAACACTTATGCGTAGTGTTAAAAAGAATACCAACGTGGTATCAGACTAAAATAAATTCTGATCAAAAATAGCTCTTTCGGGAGCTATTTTTATGCCTGCTTTTTAACTATGGTATAGTGAAATCCGCTCTCTCTATTTTGCCAAGCCCATGCAATTTAATCCGCTCTACCCTTCACTTCCTTCTAAATTATTCCATGTTCAGCAACCATCGCCTTTGCGTGGTGCAAAAGCAGGCCATTTCAATGCTGCTTTGGCAGATGAACTGCAATGGTCAGAAGACGAAAAAGATGCTTGGGTTGAAATCTGTAGCGGACAGCGTACTTTCTCTGAATTCCCTTCTCTGGCGATGGTCTATGCTGGCCACCAATTTGGACAATGGGCAGGACAACTCGGTGATGGTCGTGGCTTACTGATTGCACAAATACTCAATACAAAAGGTCAAACCATCGACCTACATCTCAAAGGTGCAGGTCCGACACCCTACTCAAGAATGGGAGATGGACGTGCAGTGCTGCGTTCCGTTGTCCGCGAATATTTAGCTGGGCATGCTTTAAATGCTTTAGGCGTCGCTTCTAGTCACGCAGTAGGGTTTACGACCTCTACTCAAGGGGTACAGCGTGAAAAACTAGAGTTAGGCGCAATGCTACTCAGAACATCTGAATGTCATATCCGTTTAGGACATTTCGAATGGATTAATCAATACGCTCCAGAGTTACTGTCAGAATTCACTCAAAAATGTATTGAATGGCATTATCCTGAGTGTCTAGAAACTGAAAATCCTATTTTATCTTTTGCAAAGAAAGTAATTGAGCGTACTGCAATCATGATTGCGAAATGGCAATTGGTTGGGTTTGCTCATGGCGTGATGAATACCGATAACTTAAATATTACTGGTTCAACACTTGATTTTGGTCCATATGGTTTTATGGAACGCTTCCGTCCGAACTGGATCAATAACCACTCAGATTACCAAGGTCGTTATACTTATCAAAATCAGCCAAGCATAGGCCATTGGAATTTATGGACTTGGTTAAATAACTTGATTCCACTTGCAGAACCTGAACAAAAGGATCAGTTCAAAGAAGAGTTAGCGCGTTGCTTAGAACAATTTGAACCGACTTTTATTGAACATTACACAACTGATTTATGTCAAAAAATGGGACTTCCCCATTTTCATAAAGACAGCCTTGATTGTAGTTTTAGTTTTTTAAAAATCTTACAAACCGAACAACTCGATTACACTCAGAGCTTTATCCGACTTCAAAATAAAGAATATAAAACTCTACGAGATGATTGCCTTGATATTCGACAGTTTGATGAGTTTCTTAGCCAATATCAAAGCATTCGTGAACATCAAGATACTTCTGAACTTGATGCAAACATGCAAAAAGCAAATCCGATTTATATTTTACGTAATCACATGGCTCAGCGTGCTATTGAAGCAGCGGAAAGAGATGATTTTAGCGAAGTAGACCGTTTGTTTAAGCTTCTTGATCAGCCATATACAAGACAACCAGAACTTGAACAACCACAAGATTTAGGCCCGTTACCAAGTGACGTACCAGACGTAGCTGTCAGCTGTTCTTCTTAATACTTTAAAAACTAAAACTCTCTTAAACCACTTTAGTAGTGGCTTAAGAGAGTTTTTTAAGCATCAAAGAATAATATATGAAAATTAGACCTATCATTATTTGTACACTTCTTATAGTTCCACTCGGAATCACTTTTTATAAATATGAAAAATATTTACCAACTTTTACGCCAAGCCATCAAGCGCTTTCAAATAAAGAAATTTTAGAGCTAATCAAGACAAAGCCCATCACCTCAATTGAAGTATTTAAAAGTCAACGCATACTTCTGCTCAAGAGTAATCAGGACGTGATTCGTCGTTATCCCATTCGTCTTGGCTTTAATCCAAAAGGACATAAACACTTTGAAAATGATGGAAAAACACCTGAGGGGGTCTATTCTATAGATTGGCGCAATTCACAAAGTGCTTTCTATAAATCATTGCATATTTCCTATCCCGATACGAAAGATATTGCTTATGCCAAGCAACATAATCAACCAACAGGTGGAGATATCATGATTCATGGATCAGTTCCAAAATCCTTTTTGTCTATGCCTTTTAGCTCGACTTATATGCCACATAAGGATTGGACATTAGGATGTATTGCGGTTAGAAATGCAGATATAGATGAGATTTGGCAATTCGTACCAAATCATACGAAGATTATTATTTATCCATAAATCTTTAAAACTATCCACATTTTCTGTGGATAACATTGTGGTTATCCACAGAATAACTTTCGCGAGTGTTTTACTCTTCAGGATATTCGAAGCGGTAACCTACACCATAAACAGCTTGAATCCATTCATGACGGTTACCAGTTTCAGCCGCTTCACTAATTTTTCGGCGCAAGTTTTTGATATGGCTGTCAATTACACGGTCGGCAACGTCAAAACTATCTGGATTAATATGATCCAATAATTGTGCACGTGAATACACTTGCCCTACATGCTCTAAAAATAGCTCAAGTAAGCGAAATTCGGTTGGCGTTAAACTCAATGATTTTTGTTGATACCAAATTCTTTGCTGAGCTTTATCAATTCGGAATGAATCATTTTGTTCAGGTTCTGCTTTACGCTCTAAACGGCGCAGAACAGCTTGTACGCGAGCAACTAACTCTTTTGGGCTAAACGGTTTACATACGTAATCATCAGCGCCCATGTTGAGACCTAATACACGGTCAATTTCCTCTGTACGGGCAGTGACCATAATAATCGGCAAATCAGACTGTTCACGAACTTTACGGCAAATGGTCAAACCATCCATTCGTGGAACCATTAAGTCCAAAACCATTAAATTAGGTTTACGTTGCTGGAAACTCGCATAGGCATCTTGACCATCATGAAACATACTTACTTCAAAACCAGCAGCTTCAAGATAATCACGCACCAAATGCGCTAATTCGACTTCATCTTCAACCAACATCACATGTTTCATGAGATATTTTTCCTTTTATATTTAACTCTGCTTTTTAAAAGTAAGTACACAACGTAAACCACCTAATGGTGAATGTTCAAAACTGAGTGTACCACCAAGCGCCTGCGCAATCTTACAAGACAAAGCTAAGCCCAGCCCTGTTCCACCTGTACTACGCGTACGCGAATCATCTACGCGATAGAAACGTTCACCTAAACGGGATAACTGCTCATCACTTAAACCATAAGGACTATCATCGACATATAACGTCCACTCTTGAGGAGTCTGACTTGTATGAATATGAATTTTGCCACCTGTTTCCGTGTAACGAATACTATTACTAATTAAATTAACAATAATCTGTTTAAAACGGTCACGGTCTAATAATAGCGGAGAACTTGTTCCTTCAACTTGAATTTCGAGACCAGCCTGCTCAAGTTTTGGTTTAAAGTTTTCAACTTCTTGTAGTACCACTTCCCATGGATTTACAGAACTCAAATAACACTTAAGCTGCTGAGCATCTGCCTGGGCCAAGTCTGCAAGGTCTTGGGTCAATTTTTTCAGACTTGAAACCTGACGCATCATTGCATCTAAATGTTCAGGGGTTGCTTTTCGAATCCCGTCTTGCATCGCTTCAATTTGTGCTTGTAATACAGCCAGCGGCGTTTTTAACTCATGAGAAGTATCTGCCACCCATTGACGTCGCGACTCTTCATGCTGATGTAAAATCTCTGCCAAATGGTTCAATTGAGTAGATAAATCACCTAACTCATCATTTCGCTTAATGACCACTTGGTGTTGATAATTTCCTTTGGTTAATTCATTGGTTGCATTTAATAAACGCTGAATTGGTTTTTTAAAATAAGTCGCCATCAATAGCGCTGCAACTAAACTTGATAGTAAGGTCAAAGCATAAATTAAGAGTAAATAACGCTTTTGATTACTAAAGAAATTAATACTCAAAGCATCTTCTTTATCTAAAACAGGTTTTAAACCTAAATATCCCACGACTTGATTGTTTAAGATAATCGGACGAAATGACATTTGGTCTGAAGAAGGCGGCTCACCTACAACAAACTGGTGCCGTGCATCATATAAAGATAAACGTGAGCTCAAACCTAAACGGTCGGGCAAAGCAATAAAACGCTTTTTACCATTTTGAGTTTCAATATCTTTTAAGCTCCCTTTCTTAGACTTATTTTTATCATCACTTGGGCGAAATTGGTTTGCGCTTAAGGGGAATCTTAATCCTTCAAAGGGTTGATATTGAGAAGGTAAATTTTGCTCAAGCGTTCTTAACTCTTCATCGCTAAAAATAGTATTTTTATTTGTCGGTGCAACTTGCGGCGAAATATTAATAAGGGCATGTTCATCGAAAGAATGCTGTTGTATGGCAATGTCATATTGACGACGAAGCCACCACTGCGAGAGACGATCGTAGTCATCAGGAGCCGCGGTTCCTTCGATTTGTAAAATCTGTGCCTGAATCGCATTACCCCAATCATGGTACACCGTATAGACATCGCCTAGATTGGTAATGAGTCGGTCAAGCTTCTGCATTTCAACGTCAGCCACGTATTTGGCAAAGTTCTTTTGCATTGTCCAGTGCAAAACGCTCAAGCTTGCAGTCGCAATAAGCAATGTGGTGAGCAAGACTGTCAAAAACAACCGTAATGCAATGGGAACACGTAGAACGTTCAAAAGCACTCTCTCATTTTTACGCTATATTTGGCATTGTAACCAACAACGAAAAGAAAAACTCTCCATTGTTTCTACATCTTTATTATCTAATCTTTAAGGCATCGGTAAACACAACATTAAAAGGCTTTAAATATGAAAATGACGGCAAAAATTGCATTATTCAGTGCGGCAATTGTAACAATGGGAAGTTTAGCGGCGTGTCAATCAACGACTCAACCGCCTAAACCTGAGCGTGGCATGATGCAAGATGGCCCACGTGAAGGCCACCACCGTATGAAACATCGTGAGTTCACACCAGAACAAAAAGCAGCATGGGAACAGCACCGTGCAGAACGTCAAGCTCGCTTTGAACAAATCCAAAAAGCATGTGATGGAAAGGCCAACGGACAAGCAGTAAATGTTCAAGTTGGAGATAAGACACTTGAAGGTACTTGTAACCTTCGTTTTGAACCAAAGCGCCCTCAACCACCAGTTAACGCCCCTGCTCCTGCATCAGCTCAAGCAAAATAATTCTAAAAATCATAAAACAAAAGGCGCCTATAGGCGCCTTTTGTTTATACATAACTGTTTACGATTTTGACTATTTGTATCATATAAACATAACCAAAAGTGTTTACACTCAAAGCACTTAGCTAGTTTAAGCATTTTTTTCTTGACTTTGCAGTCACAAAGTAAAGGTCCTGAGGTGCTTGTGCAGTTATGCAAGTTGTTGCACGATGTAATAGTCCAAGGTGCCTCATGGCACATTCTCATAGATTAAGATTATAACTCTGGTTTCACCAGTATTGAGGAACCCGATATGCCACAATACAAAGCGCCCTTACGTGATATGCAATTCGTTTTGCATGAATTATTAAATGCTGAAGAACACTATGCAAAATTACCTGATTTCCAAGGTAACGTAAGCCGTGAATTGGTTGATCAATATTTAGAAGCTGCGGCAGACTTTTGTGAAAATGAACTTTCTCCTTTAAACCAAGTTGGCGACCGTGAAGGTTGTACTTGGAATGATGGCGTAGTTACCACTCCAACAGGCTTTAAAGAAGCTTATCAAAAATATATTGAACTTGGCTTTCCGTCTTTATCAGCAGAAGAACAATACGGTGGTCAGGCTTTACCTAACTCTTTAGGTATTGCAATTTCTGAAATGGTTGGTACAGCAAACTGGTCTTGGGGTATGTACCCTGGCTTGTCTCACGGAGCTGTACGTACATTAGAACATCATGGTTCTGATGAACAAAAAAATACTTATTTACCAAACCTTGTTTCAGGTGTTTGGACAGGTACGATGTGCTTAACTGAATCTCATGCAGGTTCTGACTTAGGTATTATCCGTTCTAAAGCAGAACCAAATGCTGACGGTAGCTATGCAATTTCTGGCGAGAAAATCTTTATCTCTGCTGGTGAACATGACATGGCTGAGAACATCATCCATATCGTTCTTGCTCGTTTACCAGGTGCGCCAAAAGGTACCAAAGGTATCTCATTATTCATCGTTCCTAAATTCCATGTAAATGCAGACGGTACTGTGGGCGAGCGTAATGCGGTTCGTTGTGGTTCTATCGAGCACAAAATGGGTATTCATGGTAACGCGACTTGTGTCATTAACTTTGACCAAGCTAAAGGTTACTTAATCGGACCTGAAAACCGTGGTTTGAACTGTATGTTCACCTTCATGAACACAGCACGTATTGGTACTGCGGTTCAAGGTTTAGCAGCATCTGAATCATCTTTCCAAGGTGCGTTAACTTACGCAAAAGAACGTTTAGCAATGCGTTCGCTTTCTGGTCCTAAAGCTCCAGAAAAAGATGCAGACCCAATTATCGTTCACCCTGCTGTTCGTAACATGCTTTTAACTCAAAAAGCATTTGCTGAAGGCGGTCGTGCACTTGTTTACTTACTTGCTCAATATGCTGACATCGTTGAAAAAGGCGAAACAGAAGAAGAGCGTAAGTTTGCTGACAACATCTTGTCTTTATTGACTCCAATTGCAAAAGCATTCTTAACTGAAACAGGTTCTGAGTCTGCTAAGCACGGTGTTCAAGTCTTCGGTGGTCATGGCTTTATTTCTGAGCATGGCATGGAACAAATCGTACGTGATACACGTATTTCATGTTTGTATGAAGGTACAACCGAAATTCAAGCACTTGATTTGTTAGGCCGTAAAGTATTGCAAACTCAAGGCGCAATGCTAAAAGACTTTACCAAAATTGTTCACAAATTTGTTGAAGCAAATAAAGACAACGCTGCCATGAAAGAATTTGTTGAGCCGCTTGCAGCTCTTAACAAAGAATGGGGCGATCTCACTATGCAAATTGGTATGCGCGCAATGCAAAACCCAGATGAAGTAGGTGCTGCTGCTGTAGATTACCTCTACTTCTCAGGTTATATCACTTTAGCGTATCTATGGGCTCGTATGGCACTTGTTGCACAAGAGAAATTAGCAGAAGGTACGACCGATGTTGATTTCTACAATGCAAAAGTTACAACTGCTCGCTTCTACTTCAAGAAAATCTTGCCACGCGTACGTTCTCATGTAGACGTGATTGCAGGTGGTCTAGATCCATTGATGTCATTAGACGCTGAACATTTTGCTTTCTAACCATAGTTAATTGCGATATGCAATGTTAAAAAACAAAAAAGGACTGCTCAGTTTTGACGGTCCTTTTTTTATAAAATCAATGATAAATTTACACTTTAAATTCCATATCCATTTCGTTTTACAGGATATCTAGCACAGGCCAATGTGCACAAAAAAGGTGAACGATTATGCCAATTTACAATGCTCCTTTAGCTGATATGAAATTCATCTTAAATGATGTATTTAAAGCAGAACAATTTTGGCAATCTAATGAGAAACTCGCTCATGTAGATGCTGCAACAGCTGAAGCAATTTTAGAAGAAATGGCTAAATTTGCTCAGAACGTGACTCATCCATTAAACCGTACTGGTGATGAAGAAGGCGCTCGCTATGAAAACGGCGAGGTGTTCACACCAGCTGGTTTTAAAGATGCATTCCGTCAATATGCAGAAGGTGGTTGGATTGGCTTAGGTGCCGATGAAGAATGGGGCGGTCAAGGCATGCCAAAAATGCTCACCGTTCTTTCTGATGAAATGTTATTTGCAACTAACCCATCATTTATGCTCTACCCGCTTCTTTCTGTAGGTGCAGGCATGGCTTTAAACAGCTATGCATCTCAAGAACAAAAAGAAACTTACTTACCTAAGATTTATTCAGGTGAATGGTCGGGCACGATGTGCTTAACTGAACCACATGCAGGTACTGACTTAGGTATTATTAAAACTAAAGCAGAACCTAATGAAGATGGTACTTATAACATCACAGGTACTAAAATCTTTATCACTGGCGGTGACAACGATTTAGCAGAAAACATTATTCATTTAGTACTTGCTAAAACGCCAGATGCTCCTGCGGGTTCACGCGGTATTTCTTTGTTCATCGTGCCAAAGTATTTGGTGAACGAAGATGGTTCATTAGGTGAACGTAACCTCGTTGGCCCAGGTTCTATCGAACACAAAATGGGGATTAAAGCGTCTGCAACTTGTGTGATGAATTTTGATGCAGCAAAAGGTTACCTTGTTGGTAAAGAAAACGAAGGTCTTGCTGCCATGTTCGTTATGATGAACTATGAACGTTTATCTATGGGTATCCAAGGTTTAGGCGCATCTGAATTTGCTTATCAAAATGCAGCGCAATATGCGACTGACCGCTTACAAGGTCGCAGTGCAACTGGTGTTCAATCACCAAATAAACCTGCTGACAGCATTTTAGTCCATGGCGATGTTCGTCGTATGTTGTTAAACGTACGTGCAAACAATGAAGCATCACGTGCTTTTGCAGTCTATGTTGGCCAACAGCTCGATATCACTAAATTCTCAACTGATGCTGAAGCTGTGAAAAAAGCCAATAATCGCGTTGCGCTTTTAACACCAATTGCTAAAGCTTACCTCACAGATACAGCATTCCAAGCAACTTTAGATGCTCAGATGGTGTTCGGTGGTCATGGTTATATTCGTGAATGGGGCATGGAACAATGTATCCGTGATCTTCGTATTGCTCAAATCTACGAAGGAACGAACGGTGTTCAGTCTCAAGATTTAATTGGTCGTAAAACCATTAAATGTGGCGGTGCATTCATTGCTGAATACATCACTGAAATTCGTGACTTTGCAAATGACCTAGACACCGATTTGAACTTCATTAAAGATGCAACTTTAGATGCTGCAACTGAAATCGAAGCAATCACTCAGTTTATTATTGAACAAGCTGCTGAAAACGTAGACTTCCCGAATGCTGCTGCTGTTGATTATCTACATGCAGTTGGCTTACTCAGCTTCGCTTATATGTTTGCAAAAATTGCAGCGGCAGCAAAAGATAAGTCTGGTGACTTCTATCAAAACAAACTTGCTTTAGCTCAATACTTTGCTGATCGTATCTTGCCGGATATTGATGCACGTATTGCTAAAATTAAAGCGGGTTCTGACTTAATTATGGGCTTCAGTGAAGACTACTTTACGAACCAAGCTTAATTAAATTCTTTATGAAAAAGCGTCTGAATATTCAGGCGCTTTTTTATTTTGTATTTACTATTTCCATTGGCATGAAATTTGTTTAATTTCTAAACATTAAGAAACAAACAAAAGATCTTACTATGCCTGATCCTAAAAAGTACGAGCGAATACTTGACCGTTTTGGTCATTACGCCGTAGAAGCCTTCCACTATTTAGCCCTGTTTATTATTGGATGTATGGTGGCTTGGTCCGCAGCCAATACTGTTTTTGAAATTTTGACTGTCAAAAAGTATGCTTCAATTGATGATATTTTATTATTATTTATATACTTAGAACTTGGAGCAATGGTTGGAATTTACTTTAAAACCAATCATATGCCTGTACGCTTTCTTATTTATGTGGCGATTACAGCCTTAACCCGCCTACTCATTTCCGATATCCAACATGACCATAAAGCGGATATGGACCAAGTCATTATTACAGGCTCAATTCTTATTTTAGCTCTTTCTATCTTGGTTGTTCGTTTTGCATCTTGGAACTATCCATCAGTGATGAAAGAGAAACATGCAAAAACACCAACACCTTTAAAGCCCCCTCAGCCTCAAGATGATGAATTAGCATAAAAAAAATGGCCTCAATATTGAGGCCATTTATATATTCTATATTTCAAAATTAACGGACACGATAAATTTGGTGTTTTGAGTCTACGAGTAAATATTGGTTAGGTGTTTTAACCCAACGGTATCCACGTGGTGGCTCATACAAACGATGCGATCTCCAGTCTGAAACATAATAGCGACTATTGCGGTATTCTGCTGGAACACGATCACCACGTTTAAATGCTACATATCGACCATAGTGCTTACTGCGATCGGCATTTGACCACTGTGGAGCAGCACGATGATCATTTCGATAGTCATGACGGCGGTCATCACGGTGCTCATATCGATCATAGTTTTTACCATGATTATTATCCCAACGATGACTTGTATCAGCCATCGCAGTAGCTGACATACCCAACATTAATGTTGAAAGTACAAGAACGATTGGCTTTTTCATGACCTATTTCCTTTTATCTTGATCTGAAGCTAGATTAAAAGAGAGTCAAGGAGAAACCATGAATAAAACAGCTTTGATTGATATTGTTTGTAATGACTATAAAGAAAATATGAAGAATCTGTATCTGTGCTACCATTACCATTTTTCAAACTAGGTCAATTGCTGTGTCTGAAATCAGTTTTGAACGTCTTCATCAATTTTTTTGCAAAGTCCCAACCGTACAAGAAGCCCGCATCATGGCTCATGGAGCAGACGGCGAACATGCTTGGTGGTTTAAGTTCAGTATTGATGTAGAACATCCGCTAGCATGGCAAACAGTTCAAGAATTAGGACATGTTTTAAACTATTTATCGACGAATGAACGTCTACCGACTTTATTCTTCCCCGTTTCACCACCGCCATACATGAACGGTGAAGCGAAAGACTTTTTATCGTGGATTATTCAGTGTAACCATCCTGAATTTAACCCAGATGTGGTCTGTGACTGGCTTGAGGCACGTTTACCAAATCCTGTAGATGATGAGTCGCAGTGGAAAATTAAGACTGATTTGAGTGAATTAGAAAAGTTAGATGATAAGACTTTGGATCAGTTGATTCCTCCAGCGCCTTAAATCGGACTTATGGCACAGCCTTTACTTACAGTGATGTTCTAATGTCTTTTGTATAGGCTAATGCCTCACTTTTGAGAGGTCAAAAGTGACAAAAACCTTTGTTTCACTGATGTTGCTTCCGTGCAACACAGTGAAACGGCGACATCCATGTCGCCAATCACGTTGCCAATTTTGTACAAAATCATGGCAACGAATAAGTTCCAAGTTTAGAATCAATTAGGACTCCGTCGTGAAGATAGAGCCTCAAGCTTTATATAAAGCTAGGCTTAGAAAGTCGACAAACCTGACCATTCCATAAAACGATAAATCCAATACTTCACTTTAGACTCATCTGCATACTTCGCGTAATCCACGCTCATTTGTCTACCTTGTAGATTTGACCAAGAGGTATTGAAGTAATCTTGCGCATCTTTAAAGACTTGATCTTGAACTTTACCCACAACCAACATATCCGTTTCAAGGTTGTAATTTTTTAAATTACGGGCTGTAAAATTAGCAGATCCTACAATTAATTCAGCTTGTTGGGCGTTATATTTCAAAATCATTTTGCTATGGTTCTGCTCACCATGTGTGTCACACCAACGGATTGGAATGCCCACAGCATGTAACTCTGAAGCAACTTGCCGGTTAGGAATACCATTCTTTTGTCGACCAAATGCATCTTTATTTGGATCAAGTAAAACTCGAACAATAACCCCTCTATCTTGAGCACTTTTTAGAGCCTGAATAATCTTGCGTTCAGATAAATAGAACATACTTAAATCAAGATGCTCTTTCGGCTTAGCTGAGTTAATCAATTTCAATACAGATTGATAAATCGCCCCTTCAGTTAACACCTGAACTTGAGGTTTGGTTACGTCTTTTTCAAAGTCACCTAAAATGAGCGATGGAGAACTACTACCTGACATTCGCGCAACCGCGGCTTCAGATTGTAAAACATCTGCCGCTGTCGCTCCTGTTACAACTAATGCAACATTTGAGTGTCTAGAACTACCATCATGTGGATTTGCTGAAGTCACCAGTGACTTCCAACCAGTATCGGTATCGACGACTACAGTTTTACGGTGATTCGCCTTAAAGTTAAATAAGTTCAAATAACTGCGCAGTGTAATTTTTTCATCACCGAATGGATTCGGCAACCAGCCTTTCTCAGGGTTATTTCCAACATTCTGACAGCAGATATACCATAAGCCTGACCAGAACGGATTAGAAGCACGTAAAGGAGCTAAATTGGTTTCAATCACATCAACCCCTGCTTGACGTAACTGACGATAGTGTTCAGGGCTTAAACCACCATATACTGAGTTAATCGGGTCAGTAATTAATACAATCTGGATTTGGCGATTTTGTCTTTTTTTACTGACTAATGCATCGGTTAACTCTTGCATTAATGGCCTTTGTTTCAGTTTTGAGTCACCCACTTCTGAATTAAACAAGAACATATCAACCACAACTGTGGTTTTTGCCTCATCAATCATTTTCAAGATTTCATCAAAGATATGCTGATCAACCTGTTGTTGCCCTTTTGCATCAAGGTAGGTTTTATCTGCTAAAAATTTGACATCGGCATGTCTAAGCTTGCCACTAAAGTTAATCCCTTGCGGCAATGGTTTTACTGTGTGATAAATTGCCGATGCAATATATGCAATAGCAACAACGCAAAGTAATATCGCCATATAACGACGCCCTGACCAATTTATTTTTTGATGAATTCGTTGAAAAATACGCATAAAAAAGACCTAACTTGATGCTTTCAAATTAGGTCTTTTGGATTGATTTTTCAAGTTTAGTTTCGTGTTAAAGCCTTAAAAACTAAAATCAACACCTACCGTAAAATTGCGTCCAACTTGTGGAATATTTGATAAGAAAGATGCATGTTGATAAACCGTGTCATCTAACAAGTTATTCGCTTTCATATAAACACGATAATCTGTTTTTGCACCATATTGCCCAGAATATGCCACCCCAAGATTGAGCATGTTATAGCCTTCAGTTTCGGTCTCGTAAGCTGCGATCTTGTCTTGGTTAAAGACATGATAATACTCAGCAGAACCACTAAAACCATCACCAAAATCTGCATCGACTTTAGTACCTAAACGTCCTGCTGGAATACGCGGGGCATTACCTTCTGCATCAATTTTACCGCGCACATAGTCACCAAAAGCACTGATCTTGTACATTGGTGTAATTTGATAACCAATTTCACCCTCTGCACCATAGAAGCGTGCTTTATCTTGAGTATATTGAACTAAACGGAAGTCTTTATAACGGTCAAGGGTTTGCGCATAGATGTAGTCATCAAACCAGTTATGGTAAACATGAAGATGGTAATCAAGTTTGTTATTATCAAAATGCAAACCTAACTCAACATTATTCGATTTTTCCTTACTGAGTTGATCATTTCCTAACTCATAAGTATTTGTCGCAAAGTGCCCACCATTTGCATATAACTCTTGAGCTAAAGGTAAACGTTCCTGATGTGAAGCGACAAAAGAAAGTTTGTAGTTCGGTGCAAATTCCCAGTTTGCAGCACCTGCATAGGAAAATGCCGAGCCATCAAAATCTTGTTTAGACTTATCGTCTACATCAACTTCTTGCTGATCTGCACGTGCAGAAAGCTCAAAGTGTACGTCTTTCCATTGCTTATGTTCTAAAGCAAATACGCTCCACTTTTTGGTAGTGGTCGGTGCCATAAATGCTTCTTCGCCAGTTAAATTCAGTTTTTGCTGGCCTAACTGTGCACCGATCACCCCTTCCCAACTTGCAATTGGGTTATGTACTAACTCAACACGCCCATCATAGCCTTTGTTTTGGAATCGGGTTGCAATTGCTCCCTCTTCAATTTCATCATGCTGATAGTCAGTATAGCTCGCTTGTGCACGTAACTTTTGGAAACCCGCAAACGGATCATTTAACTCAGTTTTAAAATCATAGCGCTCCGATTTTAAGTCAATCCACGGGCCGCCATGTTCGTGATCATGAGCTTCTTCATCACTATGACCTGCATGATCATGATCTCCACAATGCAAGCTCAGATCATCTACATGGCAGGTTTCATATTCATGACTATGCCCCGGTAAGCCATATTGATCGCGACGGTTACTATAAGAAATACCCGTATAACCACGGTCATAAATCCAAGATAACCCGACGTTAACTGAATCACCCTGAGCAAAAGTGTTGTCTACACGGCGCTCTTTTTCACCTTCATGAATGTAATTTGGCGCAATGTAGTTATTTGCATCACGTGTTAACCCCTCAACACGTAAAGCAACTTGGCTACCCAAGCCAACAGTTACTCCAGCGCTCGCCAGTTTTTCATCACTTCCAGTGTTATAACGTAAGCCAACTTGTCCTTCATAACCGTTTTCAGGCATTTGCGTAGGGATCTTGTTATCAATTACGTTGACTAAACCGCCAACTGTTCCAGCACCAAATAGTAAAGTTGAAGGGCCTCGAATCACTTCCACTTGCTTCGCAAGCACTGGATCTACAGTTACTGCATGGTCAGGAGACAACGTCGAAACATCAATATTTTCTGATGAATTTTGGAGTACTTTAACGCGTGGTCCATCTTGTCCACGAATCACTGGACGACTCGAACCAGCCCCAAACTGATTAGCATAAATTCCTACTTCACTACTCAACGCATCCCCAATGGTGGCAGCCCCTTGCGATAAATGCTTTTGATCAACAACAGTATCTGCAACAGCAAAATCTTGTGAAGTTTGCTCAAGTGGATGAGCCTTAATTCGAATAGTTTCTAACTTTTCAACATTTTCACTTTCTGCTGCAAACGAAGGAACGGATATGACAGCTAAAATGGATATGGTCAAAATATTTTTATAAAACTGCATTGGATGTGTCCCGGATCACGATATGTTTTATTTTTGTTATATTATAACATTTCGTTTGTTTTGCAATAAAAAACATTTCTGATTCGACGATTCGTTAGACTGGTCAACTAAATGATGTGAGTAATTTTTGATTTCTAATGCCTTTTACCATCTCTCATGCCGTTATAGCTCCTCCCTTATCTAAGCTTAGCCAAAACACTTTACCGGTTGCTGCGTTAGCCATTGGGAGTATGACACCCGATCTTTACCGCTTATTTACAGTTCAGTCCAGCATGCTGACGCACCAATGGAAAGGTCTGATTTATCCCAACCTTGCATTAGGCCTCGTCTTTTGTGCAGTTTGGTATTTTCTTTATCGTCCAGTGGTGTACCGTTTTTTTGGTGTGCAACATGATCTTGGCCTCAGCTCTTTAAAACGTATTTTTATATTTTTTATTGGCGTTATATTTGCACTCATTGTTGGTATTGCAACTCATCTCATTTGGGATGGCCTTACCCATTCTGACTTTAGAACTTTTATATTTAAAGAATTTTTATCACAAACCGTTCATTTATTTGGTCATCCCTACCCTTTGCATCGTCTTTTACAACTTGGCTCCTCTGCTCTTGCCTTACCTTTTCTTGGTTGGATGTGTATTCACTATTACCAGCGCTACAAACAACACTGGAAAGTAAGTAAAAAAATTAAAATTTACGCGTGGTCTCTGCTTATTCTATCTACAGTCTTAGGTTTATTTTCATTTTGGGATTATGCACGTTACATACCCCATGAAGTTTGGCACGCCGATACCTATTATTTTACAGGCCGTTCTATCAACGAGTTTATGCAAGGTTGGTTAAGTACCTTTAGCTTAGGATGCTTATTATTCTTGTTTTTAGATCGGCAACAAAGAATGGGATGAATCAGAAAATTTGCTGCCAAATTGCTCATTTTCAGGTTAATTTCCGCGGTTTTTTGATCTAGTTCTTGTGGCAAACCATGCAACAGGGCATAATCGAAAACTTATTTTTTTGACGGTGCGCGGTTTACGCATCCGTCTTTTCAGCCAATATAGTTTGGATATTTTTCATCATGATGCGAACTCATTACTGTGGCTCTTTAACTGAAGCCCAAATCGACCAAACCGTTACACTATGCGGTTGGGTACATCGTCGCCGTGACCATGGCGGTGTTATTTTCCTTGATATGCGTGACCGTGATGGTCTCGTTCAAGTGGTTATTGACCCAGATACTCCAGAAGCATTTGCAACTGCAGATAAAGCACGTTCTGAATATGTATTAAAAATTACAGGTCGTGTTCGTCGCCGTTATGAAGGTACTGAAAATGCCAACATGGTGAGTGGTCAAATTGAAGTTTTAGGTAAAGACATCGAAGTTCTTGCCGCTTCAGAAACACCTCCATTCCCTTTAAATGATGAAAATACCAATATTTCTGAAGAAATTCGTTTGAAATATCGTTTCTTAGATATTCGTCGTCCTGAAATGTTGGATCGTTTACGCTTCCGTTCTAAATTGACCAATCTTATTCGTAACTATTTCGAAGATAATGGTTTCTTAGACGTTGAAACACCTATTTTGACACGTGCAACTCCTGAAGGTGCGCGTGACTACTTAGTACCAAGTCGTGTACAAAATGGTAGTTTCTATGCACTTCCACAATCACCACAATTATTCAAACAATTGTTGATGGTGGGTGGTATTGATCGTTACTACCAAATCGCGAAATGTTTCCGCGACGAAGATTTACGTGCTGACCGTCAACCAGAATTTACTCAAATCGACGTTGAAACATCGTTCATGAGTGACGATGACATTATGGACTTAATGGAAGTCCTTACTGTGAAAATGTTCGATGAACTTCTTGGCGTTAAATTCGATAAATTTCAACGTATGACTTACGCAGATGCAATGCGTGACTATGCATCAGACAAACCTGATATGCGTATTCCGTTGAAACTCGTTGACGTTGCAGACTTAATGCAAGAAGTAGAGTTCAAAGTATTTGCTGGTCCTGCAAAAGATCCTAAAGGCCGTATTGTTGCTTTACGTGTTCCAGGTGCAGCATCATTGCCACGTAGTGCAATCGATGAATACACTAAATTCGTTGGCATCTATGGTGCAAAAGGTTTGGCTTACATCAAAGTTAATGAACTCGCTAAAGGAATTGAAGGCCTTCAATCTCCAATCGTGAAATTCATTGAACCGATCGTACTTGAATTGTTAGCACGTGTTGGTGCGCAAGATGGCGATATCGTATTCTTTGGTGCTGATAAAGCTAAAGTTGTAAATGATGCAATGGGCGCGCTTCGCGTGAAGATTGGCCATGATTTGAATCTTGCAACTTGTGAGTGGGCTCCACTTTGGGTTGTTGATTTCCCAATGTTTGAAGAAACTGACGATGGCAAATGGACTTCTGTTCACCATCCATTCACTCTACCAAAATCAAGTGTAGAAGAAGTGAAGAGCAATCCAGGTGAAGCACTTTCTGTTGCTTACGACATGGTATTGAACGGTACTGAAGTTGGTGGTGGTTCGCTACGTATTTATACATTAGAAATGCAAAAAGCAATTTTCGAAGCGCTTGGTATTTCTGATGAAGAAGCAGAAGAGAAGTTCAGCTTCTTATTAAATGCTCTTCGTTACGGTGCTCCTCCTCACGGTGGTTTGGCATTTGGTCTTGACCGTTTAGTGATGTTAATGACTGGCGCGACTTCTATTCGTGACGTTATTGCATTCCCTAAAACGAAGACTGCTGAATGTCCACTTACTCAAGCACCAGCTCCTGTTGAAGCAAATCAGCTTCGTGACTTGGGCATCCGCTTACGTGAGAAGCCAAAAGCTGAAGAATCTAAATAATTTTTAGATTCTCAAATTAAAAAACCCTGCTTATGCAGGGTTTTTTAATCATTAATTTTCAAATTTTAATGGGATATTTCTTTTTCAAAACTTGAGAGTGTTTTAAATTTTTGATCAAAAATTTGAATGATTTCTGTTTTAAGCTTTTCAAAATCGACCACGTGTTCATCGTCATTTAGACAAATTTGTGGAAGTTGTTCATTCTTAATAACCTCATTAATCTCAGGAAGATTTTGTAGCCTTAAGTTAAAGTTTTGTCCACGCTCAAATATATTGACAGGATAAAAACGGGATGAGCACAACTGCCACAATCGAAACAGATACTGATTAACGTCTAAAGGCTGTCTAAATCGATGACTTGATACTTCATTTAAATAAGCTTCTTCAGTTTTCCAAACTTCTTCAAATACTGATTTCAAAAAAGGTTGAGGCAAATGAGTACTATAAAAACTTGAAAATTTTCGATTATATAAACTTAAAAAATTACCCAAATTACTACTCATAGAATAGCGATAGTTAAAAAGTGCATAGGGATTTTTATGGAGTAATTTTCGCTTATCAAAGTACTTATTAATAATCGCAACATCAGTCAGGGCAACGGCACCTAGAAAGTTCTCTTCACCTACAACCATAAGTGGCTGTAAACGCACACCATCACAAGGTAAACCATTTCTAAAAAAGAACTCAGGCTCTAAAGGCCTATTGATAAAAGTATCATCATTAAAATAGACAAAATGCTCTGCTAGTCCCTCAATTTTATGAATATTGATTTCAATAGCATGCGAGTTAAATGTCGGTAAACAGTTTGATTCCATGATTTGATCATGTGTGACCAAATTTAACTTAGGATGATTTTTGACTAAAAATTCAGGGAAATGACCACAAGTCACCAGATGGATCTTTCTAACCCACGGGCAAAATTTCTCAACAGATCGGAACCAGTAATGAAGATTATTCCAGTCGCGATAGCGGCATTGATCAACAAGTTCAACCGCCTTTGTTTTAGTTTCTTTAGATTTATAATATATGTATTGTTGCTGCCATTTCGTATCGGTTGAGTCCACCCAAATCATTACAAAATCAACAGGCTGCATTAAACATATATCCAAATAAGTACAGAAATTTACTAGAAAATCTCAGATAAAAAATGGAATTCAAGGTTTATTAATGTTAATAAAAATTCACAATTTATTCATAATTTTAATTTTTCTACACAATTGAGGCAATTTAGACTCTATTGAGATGAGAGTGGGCAAATGGCATAATATCACCACTTTTTCTCCCTTGGTGATTCATTATGGCAATGCGCCCTGATGTACGTCGACATGCTTTAATCGTAATTGTATTCTCTCTTGCGCAGTGGTTTTTCATGCGCTATATCCTTGCAAATGAATTATTTAACATCACTACAAATCAACGTATTCTTTATTTCTGCGTAAGTAGCTTAGCAGGTGCATTGCTTATTTTTGTTGCGCTGATTTATATGGTTTTAAAAGGAAATGCGGATAAAAATTAATATCCGCCTCCCCTCATAAAATTTAGATAATCCTAAAATTTATTTCCCAATATAGTTATCGCATAACTGTATCAATTCCGGATGTCTGTCATGCTGATGGACAATAGGAATGATCTTTTGGTTACGATTAATAATAAGACCTTGATCATTAATCGTAATTTGATCTATTGGATATAATCCAAGAGTTACAATAATAGACTCAAATGGCTGACAGCGAGTTACATCAGCTAAATCATTGGTAATTAATAATTTATTGTGCATTGCCTGATCATAAATTCTTTCAGACATTTTTTGATATGGCTGTTTGCAGAACTCTTCAATCATTTTATTAATATAGACTTTAATCGAGTTCATATCTCCAATTGTGACGCCTGAGCACGAAACCTGCTCATCTTTTGCACTATTATAAAAACTATCTCCATACGCATCGATAATCCATTTTTGATTATATTGTTCAGTGCCTATCGTATAATCTGGATTTTCCATACCAACAAAGAGTCCTTTGCCGAGATCTTTAAAAGGATTACCCTGAAAAAAAACGTCTCGTACATCGCTGAGCAGCACATGTGAAGCATCAGGATGACTTTCTACAACTTCTTTATATTCAAAAAAGCGACTCACATGCGGATAGCCTGTGATTTTAAGTGCTTTTATTTTTGAATCAGGAACTGCTTCATTTACAGTTAATCCAATAATTTTCTTAAGAATATTTTTTATAAACTTAAACTTGTAAATACCTGAGTATTTTGACTTCGATTTAAATTTCCCAATCGTTGAAACTTTAAATTCAATTTTAAAATTTTTGATATCTGAAAATGCATTAACAAACTCAGGCATTTGCTCTTTATAGATAATTAAAGTCAAAATGCCATCAAAGTCTGTCTTTTCCAAAGAATATACAAAAGAAGAAATGAGGTCAGCGCTGTATCCAGTTGCTGACCCAATAATAATATTTTTTTGCTTAGTCATAAAATTAGTAAGAAAATCTAAAAAAACGACTAAATTATATATTTATTAAGTATATATTTCTTTAGTTTAACTCTTAGGTAACGTAACAAATCACTGTCATCTTGTGAAATAGGAGTAATTAAGCTTCTTTCCTTTTCTAAATAACTTAACGCATCATTATTTTCGATGATTGGGTGATCGAATAAAAAACTGACATAGAAACTAAAATCGCCTCGTCCAACAAGGTCTTGCCAGTGATCATAAATTTTTATCGGCTGATGGTAATCAACCAACATTTGTGCCATTTTACGGTCTACAACATAGGCATACGCATAGGCTAGTTTTTCGAGATAGTCGTAATCAACTTTTAGAATTTTTTGGTTATACAACTCTTCCGGTAAAAACTTTCCACGAACGCGATTGCATATTTTCATTTGAATACCGCCCAAGCTTAGAAAAAAGCACGGACCTAGGTTCAAAGAACTAATATGTTTTTCTAAGTCTTGGAAATCAATTTCAAAACGCTCGATCACATCATCTTCAAAAATAATTGCATATTCTTCATCGGAGCTTAAAAAATCTTTTAGTGCAGCAATATGAGACATGGCACAACCGAGCTCGCCAGGCGTCATCGGTTTTTTCTTGCCTGCCACCCCTTGTTGAAAATATTCACTGACGCTTAAATTTTTACCGATTACCCCAAACTGCTTAAATTCATCGCGATACTTGTAAAATGTTGCTTGAGAGTACAACTTTTTTAAACGTTCACTATTAGCAGATTCAATACTGATTAAATATTTTTTCATTTCATTCAAATGTTAAAATGAGTCAGGGATAGTCTATCTAATTATAGTTATATCGAGTGTAAAATTTAATGCTAAATCGCCTGATTCAAAAAAAATGGTATAAATACCAACAAGCAAAAAAAGCAAAATCTTTTGACTCTCATTGGTATATGCGTTTTGGCTGGTTAGAACAACCGTTTACTACACTTGAGCAACTAGATTCTCTATTTGAGATCCACTCCCCTAAAAAGTTTACATTTGCAGACAGCTTTTATGCTTATGAAAATGGCCGTCATTTCATTTTTTTTGAAGAAGTTGATGACGAACACCCTGTAGGCTTTCTTTCTGTTTTAGAAGTCTTCAAAGATGGCACCTACACACCACCAGAGACAATCTTAAAGCTCGACTATCACCTTTCTTATCCTTGTGTATTTAAGTTAGAAGACACTTGGTACATGATCCCAGAAACTTCTGCCAACAAGACGATTGAACTTTGGAAATGTACTGAATTTCCACTGAAATGGGAAAAGCATTCTAATCTGATCGAGAATATCGAAGCAGTCGACAGCACCCCCTTCTATCATGAAGGCTTATGGTATCTTTTTACTTCAACACGTCGTGATTGTAAGAAATTTGGTGATCGTTTAGATCTATTCTTTACCGAAGATATTTTAAATCCGAACTGGCAAGAGCACCCAATGAACCCAGTGTGCCGAGGCAGTCAGCAGTTCCGTATGGCAGGTAAACCTTTTATTTATAAAGGACAACGGGTTCGACCAAGCCAAGATTCTTTAAAACGTTATGGTGGTAATATCGAATTAAAAGCGATTACTCAGCTTAGCCCGACAGCTTATGAAGAAAAATTACTAGAAGTAGTTTTACCTGACTGGAATCAAGCAGATGACGGTTGTCATACCATTAATGTCGAAGATAACTTCGTGGTACTTGATGCCATCCGCCTTACACCGAAGAATAATTAAGTTTTCAGCAGGCCTTTATAAATATTAAGCGTCTGCTCAGCCATGGCTGGTACAGTCAGTTCAGCCTTGGCTTTTGCATATAAAGGGCTAAAGTCGTGTTGAGCCTCAGGTTGAAGCGCACATTTAATCGCTTTTGCTAAACCTTGTGCATCTCCAATTTCTGCCAGATATTGCTCCGGCAACCACTCAATCACACCGTTCACTTTGGTTGAAGCCATTGCTTTATCGGCCTGTAAAGCTTCGACCATGACGAGTGGAAAACCTTCACGATCTGATGACAAAACCACGATATCTGCTAATTGCACCAGATCTCGAGCATCGGTTCTAAACCCAAGAAAAGCGACCCGATCTTGCATGTTTAATTCACTGACTTGTTTTTCTAAACTTGCTCGAAGTGAACCATCACCAATAATCCATAAATTGGCATCAATCTGTTGCATCGACTCAATCAATAAACTGATATTTTTTACTGGCTCTAGACGTCCAATACACATAACAACTTTTTTGCTTGCATCTAGCTCAGCAAAATCTTTTTGAATCGATTGAAGTAACTTTTCTTTATTTTCAACTGTAAGTACAGATTGAGGATAGACCCCGTTGTAAACCACATGTGCTTTAGACTCAGAAATGCCTTGCGTGAGTGCTTGGCTCACCGCAATAACAGCATCACCTGCTAAATAAGCAGACTTATTCTTTTTAGTACCATGTACTGTTGTCACAAATTTTGGGCCAGATAAAAATGGCTTAATTCGGGCAATCAGTTCCGCCGCCTTTCCTGCTTGTGCATGAACAATAGTAGGTTGAATTTGCTGGATAAGATTTTTAAGTTGCCAGAGTAAAAAAATATTCCAACGACTACGTGCAAAATCAACCGCATGAAAATGTACTTGTTGGCTAAACTTGTCTTGATAGCAAGGATGTGCAATCACATGTACTTCATGATTTAAAGCAAGCTCATTAACAAGGTTAAAAGTGTGCTGCTCTAAACCACCAACACCACCACTCGTTGCCAATACCTGAACAATTTTCATAGTTTGCCTACTTATTTTTTATCTTTATTCATAGTCTGTTCAAATAGTTTGGCTTCTTTTAGAAAAGCATAAAACGCGTTAATCATACTATTTACGAAACCACGCCAACCATTCAAGAAACTACGGCGAATAAAATAAGATTTCATGAAAGTCACTGGCATTACCAAAACCAATTTTGCAACGCTTGGAGACTTTCCTTTTTGGTATTTCTCTAATGCTTTGAGGTTGGAATATTGGTTATTTTTTTCGACTTTAACGAAAATGCTCGACTCACCATAATGATAGATATCATGTTGAGCACGTTGAGATTCACCTTCCACAATCACATTTTCATGGACTTTATTGGCAAGGTCATAATGCCCTTGAGACTTACGGAAAAAACGCACCTTCGCATGTTTTTTAGTATGTTTGCTGTTGGGAACACCTAGAAACACGTCATTAATCGGTATGATTAAAGCATCAAGTTTATTCTGCTGAATGGTCTCAACAATTTCTTGTTTTAACTCATTAGATAAGACTTCATCACCATCTAAATTGAGTACCCAATCATTTCGGCATTTTGCTAAAGCTAAACTTTTTTGCCCAGCATAACCTTGCCAGTCTTGATGAGAGATTTGCGTATTTTCAAAGCGCTCTGCAATTTCATAAGTATTATCAGTGCTGCCAGAGTCTAAAATAATGACTTCATCAAATTCACTAACACTTTGCAAAGTTCGCTCTAACCAAGCACCACAATTTAAAGTGACAATATAGACACTACATGGAATTTTATTCATAACTTATAACGTCCTTTAGCAAGGGCGATACGCATCTGTAAAGCATTCATGGCACCATGCGTGCTGACACGTGGAATATTAAATTGATTAACTGCTTCATAGGCTTCGATTTTTTTACGAGTCGATACTGCGTTTTTAAAGCCAATCTCTTGAGCCATTTTTTGGTGCTTTTCATTAAATCGACCAAATGGATAGGCAAAGCTTGGGCACTTCCCAACTAATGCCTCAACGTCACGTTTAGACTGAAGCATTTCATCGTAAGCGGTTTGATCGTCAAGCTTAAGTAAGTTCACATGGTGTTGCGTGTGTGCACCAAATTCAATGAAACCAGAATTCGCCATTTCATGAATTTGATCATGAGTTAGCTTTTCGATGCCTTCAATTTGCGTTGCCAAATAAATGGTTGCTTTTGCATTATATTTTTTAAGTAATGGATAGGCATAAAGATAATTATCCATAAAGCCATCATCAAAACTTAAAGCAACGACATTTTTTTGATTCTGGTATTGTTCAAGCTCAGAGACAAAACAAAAAATAGCTCCTTTACGCGTCAACAACGTTAAGAGTTGTTCAAACTTTTCAGGAGGCATGTTCATACCAGAGGCTGCATCTTTAGGTGTAACCTGATGCAACATCACAATGCGTGGTAGTTTGTTCGAACGAAACGGAAGCCAGAAAGTATAATTACCCAGCACATACAACAGTGCAGCAAGTACTAATAGGCCTACCGCAACGTACAAAAACCACATCATGCATAAACCTCATGTGACCATTCATAATCTTCTGAAAGGGGCTGCTTAAATGTCACTTCAACCATAAATTGGGTGATGCGTTTAGCATTGAAAGACCTACGCGTTTTCTCCCAACCCTCTTTCGCTATTTTTTCAGCCTGATCTGGGTTTTGATCAAAGAATTGGATCTTCTTGGCCAAATCAAACTGATCATCAAAGTAAACCACTTCCTGTTCGGTATAGAGCTTCTCAAAGCCCGGAATTCTTGGGCTAAAAGTCAATAAACCATTACCAGTCAGTTGTACAATACGGTCAGAACTATACAAAGTTACATCATTACGGCGTGAGTAATTAAGTCCCATTTTTGTTTCAGATAGAACTTTATAATACGCTTTACCGTAAACACCAGGTTGCTCAAAACATCCATAATATTGATAGTTTACATGGCCTTGTTGCAACGCATCTGCTAAGTCCTTTAAGAACTTCTCACGCTCAGGTTCTTTATAAACCACGCCACAAAAAATAAAAGTCTTATCCGTATTCACATTTGAAAATTGCTGTAGTGTTTCTACATTACGGTGACCCACATTTGGCAGATAAGCTACGCTTAAATGCGGCTGTTTTAATTTTTGTAGATATTCGCCACCGGTTGTACAGAAAATAGCATCTAAATATGGCGAGAACGCTTTAACAAAGTCGAGTTTGCTTTCAAGATAAAGTGGGTCAACATACCAAAATGCAATTTTAGTATTTGGATAAGCTTCTTTAATCTGTCTGAGAACATCTGGACTCATTAAGTCACTATGTCCAATAAGTACCAGATCAGGTTCAATATTATTAACGACCTTTAGTACTTCTTTATTGGCCCAATTGGCACCCAGTTTTTTTGTTTTAAAAATGGTTCCCATTCGAGCCATGTCACGAAAACTAAAGTCATAAACGAAATGGCCATTTTCAATTAATCCGGCAGAAATTTTACGGTCTGTGCAGTAAAAATGGGCGCCTTGTTTATTAAAGCCAAAATTCGCAATATGCAATATTTTCATTTATTTACTCAAAATAAAAAATTTAATTTTTCACTAAAAGATATGTTGCCACACGGTCTGCTTCTTTAAAAGCATAAGGTTGTGGTAACTGTACAACACAAGTCTGCTGTGAAATTAATTTTGATTCTAACATTTGATCAACTGAGTGGGTAATCCGGTCATCTTTCAACCGGTCCATTGCCATTACACCGACTCGACAACCCGCGGTAAGCGCCTCAAAAATCATAGATACACTGTCTTCTGTTACCCAAACAGCTTCTGCTTTTTGCATTTCTTCAAAAATCCAGCCTTGAGGTGTTTGATCAACTGGAAATATTTGTAAATCCCCAGCAAAGCTTTGCTGTCTTAAAGTATCGATAAATTCTGCTGGCGTGCGACGTGAAGTTGTTAAAATAATTTCAGCGTTTGGATTATTCTCAACAATTTTTTGAACACTGCTTAATACTTTGTTTTGGTTCCATTGATGTCGTTTAGATGAACCACCTAAAGCAATTAAAATTCGGTCTTTTTGATGGCGGTTTTCATTACGAATTGGATTTAATGCGCCACGTGTAACAATCACATGGCTATCGGCATGGATACCGTCATGTTCTGGAATAACAGCATAATCAAAGCAAACCACAGGTAAGTTAGGCTTCATCAAAATAATAGTTTTGGCTTTTCTAAAAATTTTGCCGAGTAACCAGACACGAAAATGTGTGTGACTTCCCACTCCAAATATAAAATCGGGTACTTTTTTTAATAACGATTTTTTTGAAGAGAAAAGCGCCTGAACTAAGGAAATAATTGGCAACTCAGAAATAAGGATCTCTTCAAAAGTTGTTTCTGGCTGTTGTCTTTGCATTGCCTGAAACAAGCCTAATGCTTGTGAACGGTGCCCTGCCTTACCATCAGAGACATAGACAATGTGCATAAAAGCTCCCGAAGCCAAAAATAAAAAGGCGAAACTTATGTTCGCCTTTTTATGTTAACGGATTAACTTATTTTACGTAAGTTAACCAGTGTTCATATTTCGGATTTCTACCTTGAACTGCATCAAAGTAAGTCTTTTGAATTTCAGTAGTAATTGGGCCACGGCCACCTGTACCGATTGGACGGTCATCGTATTCACGAATTGGTGTTACTTCCGCAGCAGTACCTGTGAAGAATGCTTCGTCTGCAATGTAGAATTCATCACGTGTAATACGACGCTCAACAACTTGATAACCAAGATCTCTAGCAATCGTCATTACTGTTTGACGTGTAATACCATCAAGCGCACCACCAGCGATATCTGGAGTGTGTAAAACGCCATCTTTAATTAAGAATACGTTTTCACCAGAACCTTGGCACACATAACCTTGTGGGTCCATTAACATTGCTTCGTCGTAACCAGAATGTGCAACTTCTTGGTGAGCAAGAATTGACAAGGTGTAGTTACCAGATGCTTTTGCTTTACACATCGTCACGTTTGGATGATGGTGAGTAAATGATGAAGTTTTAACGCGAATACCATTCGCCATTGCTTCATCACCAAGGTATGCGCCCCACGCCCATGCTGCAACTGCGGCATGAATCGTGTTATTTGTTGCTGCAATACCAAGTTTTTCTGAACCGATCCAAATAAGCGGACGTAAATAGCAAGAAGCTAATTTATTTTCACGAACAACATCGATTTGTGCTTGTTCAAGCGTGGCTTGATCATACGGCACTTTCATTTGATAAATTTTTGCTGAATTTAACAAACGTTTTGTGTGGTCTTGAAGACGGAAAATGGCAGTACCTTTAGGCGTTTCATAAGCACGAACACCCTCAAATACGCCCATACTGTAGTGTAATGTATGGGTTAAAACGTGAATCTTTGCATCACGCCAATCAATTAATTTTCCATCTTGCCAAATAAAACCATCACGATCAGCCAAATTCATGGAACACTCCAAATTGTTATAAAATCATTCACTATCCAACTCAACCGAGGCGGTTGGGTCTATTAATCTTTGCCATAAATTGCAAACGACCGCACGGGTACTACGCCAGTCCGCTGCGCTGACTTGCATGGATTGATTTGCAAGGGCTAAGCGGTGGCTTTCGGCACGTTCACTAAGATAGGCTCGAATTAATGCTGTGGCATCTTCACTGGATAAGCAGTCTGCTTTAGCAGCATCTTCTAATATTCTTACATTATCAGAATAATGGGCGAGATCGGGTTTCGTCCCGCTCCATGCAAGTACAGCATACTGTGCCATAAATTCGATATCGACGATACCACCTGCGTCCTGTTTTAAATGAAAAATACCATGTTTTTTTTGTTCAGAAGACGAACCTAGGTGGTCTTTCATTTTCTGACGCATTTTCAACACTTCCTCACGAACATAAGCCTCATCTCTAGATTGAGTCAATATCTCACGTCGAAATATTTCAAATTTCTGGCAAAGTACCTCATCACCTGCAATAGAGCGGGCACGTACTAATGCCTGATGCTCCCAAAGCCATGCACTTTTCAACTGATAGTGTTCGTAGGCCTTAAGACTTGTCACTAATAAACCGGCCTCACCTGAAGGTCTTAAGCGTGTATCAATTTCATAGACACGGCCATCAAGGGTTTGAGTGGTCATGAGTGACATAAACTTTTGAGCGACACGCATAGCAAACTCAAAGCCACTAATTGACTTCGTTCCATCCGTATCTGCTTGCTCATCTAGATAATGAATAAAGACAAGGTCCAAGTCAGAACCATAGCCCAGCTCAATCCCACCCACTTTGCCATAACCAATAACAGCAAAGGCTTTGTAGTCGAGTGAGCAACGTTTCCCATCGACATCACATGGGTAACCATGACGCTTTGCTACAGTCTGATAAGCTAAATGAAGTGTTGCATTAACACTAACTTCAGCAATATCGGTTAATGCATCAGACACTTTCATTAGCGGGCTTTCAGCTAACACATCACTTGCCGCAACAGTGAGTACATTGCTCTTTTTAAACAATCGAAGTGCTCGCATTTGGTCTTCAACTTGATCAATTTCAATGCGAAGCAATTGCTGACGTAATGAGTCTTCTAAGTCCTTACGCCTTGGCAACTCAAAGCCCATCGATAAAAACTCATCAAGCAGTACTGGATATTGCGTTAGCTCTTCACAAATCCAAGGACTCACGGTCGCCATTTTAACTAAGCGTTGCAATGCACCTTTACTTTCAATCAACATCACTAAGTACACGGTTCGGCGCATGACTGATTCAATCAGCGGCATTAAGCGCAAAAGTGCAGTTTGAGGTTGTTCTGACTGTAAAATCACTTCAATTAAATGAGGCCAGAATGTCTTTAATCGCTGAACAGCATTTGAAGGTAATTTTTTGAGTGCGTGACCATGCCAGAATTCATGAATCAAATTTTTCGCATTGTCATCCAACACTTCATCTAACTGCTGCTCTAACTGTCCAAAGTTCTCAGTTGCGGCATTTGAACTAGTATCTTCAATAAGCTGCTTAAATTGAACTTTAACTTTTTGACGTTTCTCGTTAAGAACATCAATAAATTCATCCCAACTCACAAAACCCAAGGTGTCGATAATACGCTGTCTTAGGTCTACTTCTTCTGGTAGTAGCTGAGTTTGTTGGTCATTGAGGGCTTGAATTGCGTGTTCAACACGGCGTAAAAACAGGTAAGCGTCCTCAAGTTCTAAAACAGCTTGTCTTTCTAATAAGCCAGCCTCACCAATGTGCTCAAGGCTGACTAAACATTGACGGTCTTGCAGCTCACGTTTAGAGCCGCCGTAAATAAGCTGGAAGACCTGAACGATAAACTCAATTTCGCGAATACCGCCTGCCCCGAGTTTAATATCATCCTCGATATGACGACGTAACACTTCACGCTCAATCATCGCTTTCATATCACGCATAGCGGCAAAAGCCGTGTAATCAACATAACGGCGGAACACAAAAGGGCGTGTCATCTCTAACAAGTCTTGCCCTTCTTTACCGCCCGTCACAACACGCGCTTTAATCCACGCATAGCGTTCCCACTCACGACCATGCTGACTTAAATATTTTTCTAAAGCTGCATGACTAATCGCTAGTGCCGAGCCATCTCCCCAAGGACGCAAGCGCATATCAACTCGAAATACAAAACCATCTGCGGTAATGTGCTCAAGCAAATAAATGAGTTTTTGTCCCCACAAAATACAGAACTGCTGTACATCAATGCATTTGCGGCCATTAGTTTCGCCTTGTTCATCAAAAGCAAAAATCAGGTCAATATCACTCGACAGATTAAGCTCTTGAGCACCAAGTTTACCCATGGCAACGACAATCAAATCTTGAACTTTGCCAGAGTAGCTCATCGGTTCACCGTGTTTCGCCACAAGCGCTACACGTGCAAAATCCTTTGCCGCACAAATACTGGCATCGGCAAAATCAGAAAGTTCGCGTGTCAGTGTGACAACATCGGTAAGCTGATTGGCATCTTGCCAAATCCAACGGAACATTAAACGACTTCGTAAAATGCGTAGCCCACGCATCCAAGATGTTTCGTCACCAATTCCATCTAATGTAATTTGTACAAATTGATAAATCTGTTCGGTCGAGAGCGGTGCAGTAAATTGATCTAGTTGGTAATCTTGTTCTAAAACAGCTTGATGCAAGCCTAAAACTTGTTCTGCGTACTGACTCGCACGCAATGTTTTTTGTAACTGCTCCGCATTCATATAAAAAGCTCTTTTCCTCGTACTCTGTTTTTAGTTATAGCAGTTCGAGTAGTGGTAGGAAAAGGGATTAGACTAATTTTGCTTCCGCTGAAGAGTAATGCTCTGCATGAGCCTCATGACTTTCTTGAGCCGAAGGTAATAAAACTGTAAATGTCGTTCCTACGCCTTCTTTGGAACTGACATCAATTTTACCCTGATTAATTTCGACAAAACGCTTACAAAGACTTAAACCTAAACCCGCACCTTTTTCACCGGCGGTTCCTTTAAAGCTGGCTGTAATACGTGGATGGAACAAATTTGTCATTTGTTTTTCGGTCATGCCTAAACCAGTGTCTCGAACTGTTATTTCTATATTTTTATCAGCTTGTTTGGCTTCAATAAAAACTTTGCCAGAGCCATCAATATCTGTAAATTTCAGCGCGTTTGACACCAAGTTTTGAATTACAGAGGTCATCATATTGATATCGGCATAGATATTTAAATCATCTGGAACATCATTAACCAGTTCAATATTTTTCTTCAAAGCTAATGTGTGCAGTACATCGCAAACAATATTGCTAACCTGTCTAAGCTTAAAGTTAATTGGATGATAAACAAAACGTCCGCCCTCAGCCATCGCCCATGTCAGTAAGCTTTCAAGCAGGTTATAGGTCGATTGTGAGGTGTCATATAAATAATCAGCAATGTTTTGAATGCTCGACTCATCTAAAGTTTCACGCTCTTTGGCGAGTACTTCTGAAAAACCTAGCAGACCATGAAATGGTGCTCGGAGATCATGTGAAATGATTGAAAAGAATTTTGTTTTACTTGAATTAATCGCAACCTGTTGCTCGTAGAGTTCGTTTAACTCTTCATAATTAAACTTCAACTCGACCTGTTGCATAAAAGTAGAACAGTAATCGAGCAATAACTGGATATCTTCATCTTCAAATGTTGCTGCATCGTCATCAAAAAAAACGGCAAAGCCCATCGAGGTTTTATCAGGGTGTAGAAGATGCACGGCCAATGCCCTGCTGCACTCGATGTTTAGTTCTTTTAAATAGTTGGTTAAGTTTTGATAAGAAGGATGTGAGTGATTAATGATCTGTTGTTTAGCAAAGCACTGTTTTAAATGTTTTGAAGGTTTAAACGAAATGGCGGTCATACCATCTGGGCAACGATGCCAAAAGTAAGGTTCTTGATTAAAAGTCAATAAGGCTTTTTTACACTTCAAAAGACGAAGACTAAACCGGAAAAATTGCTCGATATAGTTCTGCTCGGCATTTAATCCAAGCAAAAGCGATATTCTACAAGCACTTAACTGCTCAATCTGGTTTAGTTCTAAATGTTGGAATGTCATTGCCCGCCTCACAGATTTTGTCGTTTTTGGTCGGAACCGCTCTTAAAAAATGTACTTATAATCATTATGATCTACTACAAACTTTAACACAGTACATTAAAAGAGCAACTTTCTTTTCAAAATAGAAATGTGAAGTTTCAATTAAAGGTTTTCAGATACATAAAGTGGGTATGGTTGAGGAAAATACAACAAATATTTGAAGGTAAAGAGTTGTAACATGTTAGAAATGCGAGTTTAGAATAGTAGTAAAACAGAGTAAAAAAATAATATTTGAATAAGAGCTTAGATTCTTGCTCAGTTTCGCTTTTATCAAACGTGTTTGGTATTTAAACAAGAACTTCTTGAGCTAAAAAAATGAAAGATTTTTATAAGCTCTAAATTTATAACTAGAAATTCTAGTCCGATTCTTGGGATCAAATAATAACTTCTTAAGCTCTATCCACTTTTTTATAACCAACAAAAAACCCCTAAGCCGTTAGCTTAGGGGTTTTCGTAGAATCTTACGATTCTGAATATGGTCCCGAGGGTCGGACTCGAACCGACACGTCATCTCTGACAGCGGATTTTGAGTCCGCCGCGTCTACCAATTTCACCACCTCGGGAGAGGAAGTATGTTTGTGTTGCGTATATTAGCGCGTTTGTAAAACTTGTCAAACCCTAAGTGAATATTATCGTTCACTTTTAGATCACTTAAACATTTTTCATGATTTAAGCCAGAAGCACAGCCATAAAAAAGCGAAAAAGTTTATACTAGGCCCAATTTTTGCGGTTTTTTTTCTAAATATGCAACTGTCTGACTTTTCCTTTGAATTACCTGATGAACTTATTGCCCGTTACCCTCTCGAATCACGTAGTGCTTCACGATTGTTGCACCTAGACTCAAAGGGTCAATATCACGATCACATGTTCACAGACATTATCGATCTGTTCGAAGACGGGGATCTGTTAGTACTCAATGACACCAAAGTCATGAAAGCACGACTTAAAGGAAAACGTTCTACAGGCGGTGCTATCGAGATTTTGGTTGAGCGTATGCTGAACCACACCACTGCGTATTGCCATATCAAATCTAGCAACTCACCTAAAGCAGGTGCTGAGCTTTATGTCGGTGCCGATAACATTCCTGTGATTGTTCGTGGCCGTCACGAAAATTTATTTGTGGTTGAGTTTTCACAGGCAATTTTGCCTGTACTTGAACAATATGGTCAGTTACCTATTCCACCTTACTTTAACCGTGAAGCAGAAGAAATTGACACTGAACGCTATCAAACGGTTTTCCATAACCCAGAGAAAATTGCCAGTGTTGCAGCACCTACTGCAAGCTTACATTTTGATGAAACACTTTTAGAAAAATTAGAACAAAAAAATGTTCAAAAAACTTTTGTGACTTTACACGTCGGTGCAGGCACATTTATGCCTGTTCGTACTGATGACATTACCAACCATATCATGCACAGTGAATGGTGTGATGTACCTCAAGAAACCATTGATTTAATTTTGGCAACTAAAGCACGCGGCAATAAAGTGATTGCCGTTGGTACAACCGCGACACGTGCTTTAGAAAGTGCAGCTCAAGCTCATGGTGGTAAAATCGCGGCTTGGACTGGTGACACGCAAATCTTTATCTATCCGGGCTATGAGTTCTGCATCGTAGATCGTTTAATTACTAACTTCCATTTGCCAGAGTCTACTCTGCTCATGTTGGTATCAGCGCTATCAAATCGAGATAACATTTTGGCTGCCTATGAACATGCAGTTAAAAGCCGCTATCGTTTCTTTAGTTATGGCGATGCAATGTTGGTTGATAAATTAGACATTTAAATACTAAGGCTGGGTTAAACCATATCGGTTAATGAAAAGGTTTAACCCAGCTTAAATTTTTATAATAAAAATAATGAATTTAGCTGTGTGAATTGCAGAAATTTAGCGATGAAATCAAACATTAATTTTTAAAGAAAAACTCCAAATTTAGAAATATTTGGTATTTATCTCTTTCAATTTAAAAGATAATCTAGAAATAGCTCTTTATGATAATGAACTCATTACTTCCATGCCAATCGATACTGTACAAGAAGCTCTTCATATAAGGCGTAAAAAAAATACACAGGTTTTTCGCAATATTGCTCGACTTTGGGATGCTGGACAAAAATCTCATTCTGCCCAAGAGCTTTTAGATGCATTACATCCATGGCGTGAAGATCACAACCTTCGTTTTTTTAATGTGCTCCCCTATTTACTCGCCATTTGCAGTATCACAATATTAAGTTTTGGTTATTTTCTTCATCCACATATTCAATATATTTGGAGTTTTTTAGGTGCCTTTTTAACAGGGTTTCTGGCGTATTTACTCTATCAATCTCAAGAACCTTTAACGCAAGTTATTCATTATCTAGAACAACGTATGGTGATTTTGCGTTACGATTTACAGTTTCAGCAGTTACCAGCTTATCTTCCCATTCATGCTCAGCCAGTTTTAGTTCTGAGTAAACTAAAACAGTATTTCCCTCTGTTTAACCGAGGGACTGAGTCTAACGAAATTACTCAGTTTGCTTCGACGACATGGAACGATGGAGTAACCGATCATCAAGTCTTGCTGTTTCAATATCATTACATTAATGAAATCCCTATTATTCAAGACCAAAATAGCGATAAAAAAATTATAAAAGAAATTCATAAAGATTTATGGGGCGCTTTTATATTTCAAATACCAGCTTTGGGTATTGCCGTTAGCAATCAACGTTCTCGTTTTTTTACTCCCTACAGCAGTAAATGGCAAAGTAGCGATATTTTAATTAACCAAGAACTTAATATTTTTGGGCTTAATCAACACCAGTTAGCCAAAGAAGTCAGTCCGAGCTTAACTTTAAAATTAAATGATTTTTTTCAGCACTTTAAAGGTGATTTAATTTATCATCACGAAGAACAAATTTTGTGTTATCTGGGTGAGCAAAATCTTTTTCAGACCACAAGTAAGCAAAGTGAAATTCATGATGTTTCAGCATTGCGTGGGCACTTGCGTACCATGACCATGCCGCAATATGAAAACTTTCAGCAATTAATGTTGAACTTAATTAAATAAATCTCTCGTATGACTTGATTGTCGTCTCATTAAAAATGAGAAGTCAAAAGTACACTGAGGGAATAACAATAAGGAACTGACCATGACTGGTTTATTTATTTTCCTGGGGATTTTTGTTGTACTGATCGTCTGGGGCGTTCACATCCGTAATACCATCGTACGTTATTTTAATGCGACCAAACGCGCTTGGTCTGAGGTTGCCAATTTCGAACGTCAAAAGGTAAAGACGTTAGAAGCGCTTGAGACAACACTGAATCAATATACTCATTTTGAAAAATCGACATTAGAAAAAGTCACTGAATTACGTCAGCAAATTCTTAATTTAAATGTGAATAACACTGATATTTCTCAGCTCCAACAAATCGAGAAAATGAGCAAAGAACTGATTCGTAGGTTAAATGTCGTTGTTGAAAACTACCCTGAGCTTAAAGCCGATTCACTCTATAGCAAGATGATGGATGACATTCAGGAACAAAACGAAAATGTGGGTGCTGCGATTAGCATCTTTAACCGTAATGTCGAGCTGTTCAACAACCAGATTGAAGTATTCCCTAACAATCTCATCAATACATTAACTTTATCCAAGAAAGCGATTCGCCCTTTTAAGGATAATCTTGTTAATGAAAATTTTGACTATAAACCTAATTTTCAATAGGAAAAAAACAGCCCCGAACCTGTCGGAAATTTTATCTATTTTATAACCAGCTACATTTAGTAGTAGAACTACATCGCAGAATCAAGGAAAATAGCTCTCTTTTTAGCAGCGAACTGTTTCTTCGCCTCTGCTCGTGTTCAGGATTTTTAGATGAAGTTTGAAAAATTAGGTCAGTCGGGGCGCGCCCGTCGTGGTCGTTTAACTTTAGAGCATGGTGTTGTTGAAACACCTGTTTTTATGCCAGTGGGGACTTACGGCACAGTCAAAGGTATGCTACCGCGTGATATCGAAGACATTCAGGCACAAATTATTTTAGGAAATACCTTCCATTTATATTTGCGTCCGGGTCTTGAAGTGATTAAAGAACACGGCGGTTTGCATAACTTTATTAAATGGGATAAGCCAATTTTGACTGACTCTGGTGGTTTCCAGGTTTTTAGTCTTGGCGCAATGCGCAAAATCAAAGAGGAAGGTGTTACTTTCCGCTCGCCGATTGATGGTTCGAAAGTGTTTTTATCGCCTGAAATTTCTATGGAAATTCAGCAGGTATTGAACTCTGACATCGTCATGATTTTTGATGAATGTACACCTTATCCTGCAACGCATGAAGAAGCACAAAAATCATTGCAGCTTTCTTTACGCTGGGCAAAACGTTGTAAAACTCATCATCATGATGAGCTTAAAAATAAGAATGCGTTATTTGGCATTATTCAAGGCGGTATGTATGAAGACTTACGTGATGAGTCTTTAAATGGTCTTCTTGAAATTGGCTTTGACGGTTATGCGATTGGCGGCTTATCTGTAGGTGAACCTAAAGATGAGATGATCAAAGTTTTAGATTATCTACCAAGCAAAATGCCACAGGATAAACCGCGTTACTTGATGGGCGTTGGTAAACCAGAAGATATCGTTGAAGCGGTGCGCCGCGGTGTCGATATGTTCGACTGTGTAATGCCAACCCGTAATGCGCGAAATGGTCATTATTTTGTCACTGATGGTCTGGTACGTATTCGTAATAGTAAATATCGCCATGACCAAAGTCCGCTCGATCCACATTGCGATTGCTACACTTGTAAGAACTTTACCCGTGCTTATCTATTCCATCTTGAAAAATGTGGAGAGATGTTAGCGTCTATGCTCGGTACCATTCATAACTTACGTTATTACCAACGTTTAACTGAAGGTATGCGTGATGCATTAGAGAATGGCACATTTGATGAATTTGTTCAGGACTTCTATGCCCGTCGTGGTTTAGAAGTTCCACCATGTCCGGTTGATGAATAAGCCCGATTTGCGCTCAACCTCAAGACAAGGTAAATTGCAAAACGAATTAGGATTATGTCAGGTATCTGACTCATATTTTTAACTTTAGGAAATCAAAATGAGCTTTTTAATTTCTGCTGCACATGCAGCACCGGCAGCTGGCCCAACTACAGGTATTTTGCCAAACATCTTGATGATTGTTGTATTCGTTGCAATCTTTTATTTCTTAATTTGGCGTCCTCAAGCAAAGCGTGCTAAAGAGCACCGTTCTTTAATCGAAAGCTTAGGTGTAGGTAGTGAAGTTGTGTTCGCTGGTGGTTTAATGGGCAAAGTGACCAAAATTGAAGGTGACTATGCAGTTGTTGAACTTAGCCGTGGTGTAGAAGTAAAAATTCAGCGTGCCAGCGTAATTTCAGTATTACCTGAAGGCACTCTAAATAACCTTTAATCATAAAACAGTCGTGCTTTAGCACGACTTTTTCATTTAAGAAGAAAGCGAATGCGTTACCCTGCATGGAAATATTTACTGATTCTGGTTGTTCTGGTAGTCAGTACATTATACGCACTGCCTAGTCTATATCCGGATGAGCCCGCCGTTCAAATTTCCGGTGCCAAAGCTGGTACCCAAATTGATCAAAGTGTGGTGCAAAAAGCAGAGCAAATTTTAAAAACAGCAAATATTGCAAGTCACGATAATACTTTTACAAATAATGCTGCCCTTTTGCGTGTCAGCTCTTCTGAAGCGCAGTTGAAAGCAAAAGAAGTATTACGCCGTGACTTAGGTGATCAATATGTTGTTGCCCTAAACCTTGCACCGACCACACCGGAATGGTTGCAAAAAATTGGGGCAAAACCAATGAAACTTGGTTTGGACTTACGTGGTGGTGTCCACTTCTTGCTTGAAGTAGATATGGACAAAGCCGTTGCCCAACGTATGGAAACTTCTGCCACTGATTTGCGTCGTCAGTTCCGTGAAAACAAGATCAAATTTAATAATCTTGCATTAACAAACAATGTAATCACTGTTCAATTTGCTGACAATGCTGACCGTGACGCAGCAATGGATTTTTTACGTCGTAATGGGAATGAATATACCCAACAGGCGTTAGCAAGCTCTACAGGTTCTACTTTAAAGCTTACTTATACCGATGTACGTCGCCAAGAAATCCAGTCATATGCGGTAAACCAAAACCTAACAACATTACGTAATCGTATTAACGAACTTGGTGTTGCAGAAGCATTGGTACAAAGTCAGGGTAGCAACCGTATTGTTGTTGAATTACCGGGTGTGCAAGATACAGCTGAAGCTAAACGTGTTTTAGGCCGTACTGCAAACCTCGAATTCCGTTTAGTTTCTGACTCAAATGATCAATATATTGACCCATATACAGGTAAATATAATGGTCAACCTTTACCTCCGGGCACAGAAGTTTTTGCTTATGAGTCTTTAGATAGCGGTCGTCAACTTCTGTTGCAACGTAACCGTATCTTAACTGGTGAGCGTGTTCAAAATGCAAGCTCTGGCTTTAGCCAAGACTCTGGTGGTGCCGAGGTAAATATTACCCTCGACAGTGCTGGCGGTAAGCTTATGTCCGATGCAACTCGTAATGCTGTTGGTAAACGCATGGCGGTATTGTTCATCGAAAATAAGCAAAAAATTACTTATGTCACAGATCCAAAAACTGGTGCGCAAACAGAAGTTCGTACTCCATACACTGAATCTGTAGTCATTAATGCTGCAACTGTTCAGGCTGTTTTAGGTTCAACTTTCCGTATTACCGGTTTAAGTTCTCCTCAAGAAGCATCAGAGCTTGCATTAATGTTGCGTGCAGGTGCTTTGGCTGCGCCAATGTATTTTGTTGAAGAACGTGTGGTTGGTCCGAGTCTTGGTCAAGAAAATATTGATAAAGGCGTATTATCAACTCAAATCGGCTTCTTGCTTGTTGCAATCTGGATGGTGGTTTTCTTCCGTCTATTCGGTTTAATCGCTAACTTTGCACTTGTTGTTAACTTGGCAATGATTTTAACGGTTATGTCATGGATTGGAGCTTCCCTCACCTTACCAGGTATTGCCGGTATCGTTATTACCATTGGTATGGCGGTCGATGCGAACGTATTGATATGTGAGCGTATTCGAGAAGAAATGCTCTGGGGAGCATCGCCCAAACAAGCCATTGTGGCCGGTTATGATCGAGCTTATAACACCATTTTTGACTCGAACTTAACCACGTTCCTTGTTGCTTTCATTTTGTTTGCAATTGGTACAGGTCCGATCAAAGGTTTCGCCGTAACATTAATGATTGGTATTGTATGTTCGATGTTTACTGCAATTACAGTGACTCGCGCAATTGTACAAATCATTTATGGCAAACGCCGTAACTTGAAAAAGTTGAGCATTTAAGGAGATCGATGATGACTAAAGTGACTCAACAAGATTCAAAACAATATGGACGTCCGGATGATGCAAAAATCATCCCGTTCATGAAGATTGCCAAACCTGCGGCAATCTTCTCGATCCTGATTACATTGGCGAGTATTTTCTTTATTGTAACTAAAGGTCTTAACCTCGGTTTGGACTTTACAGGTGGTGTTTCAGCTGAGCTTAACTATGCTCAACCAGCAAACCAGTCTGACGTTATTCAGGCACTCGACAAAGCTGGCTTTAAAGATGCTGTAGTACAGACACTTGGTAGTAATAAAGACTTACTTGTGCGTATGCCAGTACAAGAAGTTAAGGTTGAAGACCTTAATAACGCGATTACTAAGGCTGTACAGCTGCCAAACAATGCCGCAGAAGTTCATAAAGTTGACTCTGTAGGTGGTCAAGTTGGTAACGAGCTATATGTTCGCTCTGCTGGTGCGGTTGCCCTTGCACTTATTTTAATGTTGATCTACGTGACGATCCGTTTCGAGTTTAAACTCGCGATGGGTGCCGTAATGTCTTTATTCCACGACATCATCATTATTATTGGTGCTTTTGCATTATTCCAATGGCCGTTTGACCTTACAGTTTTAGCTGCGGTACTTGCTGTTATTGGCTTCTCGCTTAACGATAACATTGTAGTGTCAGACCGTATCCGTGAAAATTTCCGTAAAATTCGCGGTGCGACTCCTCGTGAAATCGTCGATATTGCTTTAACCGAAACTTTACGTCGTACTATTCATACATCAATGACCTTATTGCTTGTCGTTCTAGCAATGATGTTCTTAGGTGGTGATGGTCTACACTGGTTCGCTGTTGCAATGTTTGTTGGTGTCTTTGTAGGTACTTACTCTTCAATTTATATCGGTACAGCATTTGCCTTATGGCGTGGTCTTAACCGTCAGGACTTCATCGTTCAGGTTAAACCTGAATTTGAAGATGACATTCCTTAAGTTGGATAAAGTAAGACATATAAAAAAACCGCGATTCATTCGCGGTTTTTTATTTAGAACATATTATTTACGGCGTAATGCATCCGAAATTGCTTCAACCAACTGTTGAGAAATTTCTTGTTTAGATGCTTTTTCTAACTCACGCTTTTTCATGTGATAGTTTTCAGCAAAGAAAACTGTCATCGCATTTTCATCAGAAGCAAAACCAATATCTGCACGTGACACATCGTTACATGCAATCATATCGAGCTTTTTAGCAACCAGCTTTCCTGCCGCATATTCTTCAACATTCTGTGTTTCAGCTGCAAAGCCCACCATAAATGGACGTTTTTCCTGACCAGCAATAGTTGCAACAATATCCGGATTTTTTACAAGGGAAACATTCAACTCATCCCCTGCCTTCTTAATTTTATGCTCGGCAACTTCGGCTACACGATAGTCAGCGACTGCGGCAGTTGCAATGAAGATATCACAGCCTGTTTCTAACGAGTCCATACTGATATCTAACATCTGTCTTGCAGAGGCAACATTTACTCTTTTTACACCATTCGGTGTATCTAAACTTACAGGTCCAGCAATCAGAGTCACTTGTGCACCAGCAGCGTAACAAGCAGCCGCTAAAGCAAAGCCCATTTTACCAGTACTGTGGTTCGAGATATAACGAACAGGGTCAATTGCTTCACGCGTTGGCCCAGCAGTAATCACAACTCGCTTACCCGCCAATAACCCAAATTTTTCAGCAATTGCACGTTGAGCCTGATGGAAGTAGCCAGCCACTTGCTTGGCAATTTCTTCTGGCTCAGGCATACGGCCTAAACCAACATCACCACACGCCTGCTCACCCGCATCTGGCATGATCACATGCACACCATCTTCGACCAAGGTTTGTAAATTTCGTTGTGTAGCCTTGGCTGCCCACATTTGCTGGTTCATGGCAGGCGCAACCCATACAGGAGATTTTGTTGCCAAAAATACTGTACTGAGCAAGTCATCTGCTAAACCATGCACAAATTTTGCCAAAGTATCGCAACTTGCAGGCGCAACCAGTAATAAATCAGCCCAACGTGCTAATTCAATATGTCCCATTCCAGCTTCAGCCGCAGGGTCTAAAAGTTCAGTATGGACAGGGTTACCAGAAAGAGCCTGAAAAGTTAGTGGAGTAATAAATGCCTGAGCACCATGTGTCATGACCACGCGCACATCAAAGCCATAATCTTTGAGGCGGCGGACTAAGATGGCACTTTTATAGGCAGCAATTCCGCCAGTCACAGCTAAAACGATGTTTTTATGAGGAATAACACTTAGATCAAAGCTCACGAACAGGATACCTTACTGTTGCAGTGGCGCTCACAATAGCATTAAATACGCGCAGACCCAAGATTGATTGGGCAAACAAAATAAAATTTTAAGCGAATTATGCTGGGGAATATGAATACTTCTATTAAAAATTGGCCCGAACAAGAGCGGCCAAGGGAACGGTTATTACAACAAGGCCCTCAAAGTCTCTCTGATGCAGAGCTATTGGCGATTTTTCTTCGCTCAGGTTCAAAGCAGCATTCAGCAGTCGAATTGTCACGTTTACTCATTCAACATTTTGGTAGCCTAAATGCAGTATTTGATACATCGTTAAGCGAGTTAACTCAATTTAACGGAATTGGAGCAACGAAATATTCTCAATTACTGGCAGTCAAAGAACTCGGACGACGTTATCTCAATAATCACTTTCAGAAGAATAATCTTAGTCTTCACTCTTCTGATTTAGTTTTGGATTATTTACGCTATGAATTAAAAGGTGAAAAACAAGAAGTCTTTGCCGTGCTGTGTCTAGACCCAGAATTAAGAAAGCTCCATTTTAAAAAGCTATTTTTTGGTTCAATGCAACATTGTGCAGTCTCGGTCAATCAAACCTTACGCTACGCCTTACAACAGCATGCTTGCCAGCTCGTTATTGCACACAATCATCCATTTGGTTCAGCGCAGCCTTCTGCCGAAGATATTGCCTTAACTCAACAACTGGAACATGCCTGTCAGCTTGTCGAAATACGCCTCTTGGATCATTTTATTATCTCACCAGAAGGAAGCTTTTCATTTGCTGAACAACAACTGCTCAACCCAACAATAATATCAGTTCAATGATATTGACAAAGGGGCACTAAGCCTAGAAGATCAAAGCAAAAATAGTGACGTTAAAAACAAAATGATTGTTCGTGAGCAGCCTAGTATTTTCAAAGTATTATTCTCTTGGCGAGGGACAATTTTACCCAAAATTTTACCCTCTCTAGGGGTCGTTATGCTGATTTCGGCAATCATTGGGGGCGTAGAATATATCAATCTTTATCGCTTTCCAGAAATTCCTTTGGTTGGCTTTACTCTTATTGGCGTCGTACTTTCTATTTTCTTAGGATTTAAAAATACTGCATGTTATGACCGTTGGTGGGAAGCCCGAAAATTATGGGGCGTTTTAATTGCAACTTCACGCCATTTTGACCGTGACTGCCGAATTTTGACTCAAGCCCGCCGTGAACGTGTGATTCAGCATGTGATTGTTTTTGCTAACGTGTTACGAGATCGTTTACGCCGTCAGACGGCGAACCCAACTGAGCTCATACAAACCAGCGGTATGAGCCAGCAAGCACTCACCCAGCTCTATCAGCAAAATAATGCCCCTCAGTACACACTTAGCCTCATTCACTGGGAATTATTGCAAGCGCTTAAAGAAGGTGAAATCTCAGACATCATCTATGCACAGATGAATAAAAATGTTGCAGATTTAAGCGTTGTGCAAACTGGGTGTGATCGAATCGCCAATACGCCCATTCCATTTGCCTATTCAGTTTTGCTCAATCGCACTGTCTATTTTTTCTGTTTTATGTTGCCGTTCAGTCTTGGTTCATTGCTTGGATTAGCAACACCTTTATTGGTGGGAATTTTGGCATATACATTCTTAGGACTTGATGCACTCAGCTCGGAAATTGAAGAGCCTTTCGGTACTCAAAGTAATGATTTACCTTTAGATGCCATGGTACGTAGTATCGAAATTGAACTTTTAGGGACTTTGGGGAAACCTACCCCACCACCAATTCAAGCTCAAGATAATAACTTGTTGTAATGGCTTAGAGAAAACGTTCCCAAACACCTTGCTGATTAGCCGTTGGCTTAGGTGTATTTCCCAGTTTAATCCATGGCATATTTTCACCATGAAAATCACTGCCAATCGATACAGCTAATTGATATTGCTCAATCATCCGATCAATCATCTGGCGAGTAGATAAAGTTTCCATCGGTGGAGGTAACTCAATTGCATCTCCACCTGAAGTTGCGAACAATTCAATTAAATATCGAACGTTAGTTGCAGATAAATCATAACGAGTCGGATGTGCTAAAACTGCCAACCCTTTACTTTCGTGAATCATGTCAATTGTTTCTTTTAACCCTAATCCTTCAAACTTTACAAAAGCACGTCTTCCCTCTTTTAAGAAACGATCAAATGCTTGTTGAGGACGGGTTACAACTTTTTTCTCGACCAGTGTTTTAGCAATGTGTGTTCTGGTGATGCGGTCTGCCTGATCTTCTACTTTGGCAAGAACATCTTCATAAATCTGAAAACCAATACATTTTTCTAATAAATCACAAATGACTTTAGCTCTTTGCGCTCGTACTCTTTTTTGTTGTTCTAATGCTTCTAAAATTGGTGCTTCATCTTGCATGTTTAAAGCAACAATATGTACACCATAACTCTTTTTGGTTGTTGGGCGTGACCACTGACTCGAAATTTCCGTACCAGAAATGATTTTTAAATCATGACCTTGCGCAGCAATTCTAGCTCGCTGCAATCCGTCCATTGTATCGTGATCAGTTAAAGCCAAAGTATGCAAATTCACATCAATAGCAGCTTGCACCAGTAATTCCGGAGACAAAGTTCCATCAGAAATATTGCTATGTGTATGTAAATCTATGCCTTGCATCTTTTATACTATGCCATTCACCAAACCTGATCAGATACTCTAACATGAAAGCACTTCTGGACTTTGTTCCATTAATTATTTTCTTCTATTTATATAAAACAGTTGATCCAGCTAACGCACAGCATCCTTTACTTAAACTGATCGGGTCTGCTGGCGGTGCAGATAATAATAATATTCTTGTAGCAACTACTGGTCTAATTATTTCAATGCTCGTGGTATATGGTGCCCTATTTATTTTCCAAAAATTCCGTCTAGATAAACAACAATGGTTTGTATTGTTTATGACTGTGATTTTTGGTGGCATCACGCTCATGCTAAGTGATGATTTCTATATTCGTCTGAAAGCTGCAATTTTAAATTTGGTTTTTGCAGGCGCATTCTTGGTTTCACCTTGGTTTGGTAAAGACCGTAAGCCACTCATACGACGTTTATTTGATCCTATTTTAGAGTTAAGTGAAAAAGGTTGGAAAAATCTAAACTTCGCCTGGGCAGCCATGTTTGTCGTGATGTCTTGTTTACATGTGTTCTTCGCATTTTTATTTCACGGCGGAAAATATTGGGGCGAATTTACTGCATTTGGTGACATGATTGTGATGTTTTCATTTATCATTATTCAGTTCATTATTTTACGTAAGCATTTTAAGTCACCAGACGCTTAAAGTGGTTCCTGATTGATTATAGAGATACGATTACATGCCTTTTTTTGTTCTAAGCTGTACCGATAACGAAGGAACTTTAGAGAAACGCTTAGCAGTACGCCCTCAGCATATCGAACGTCTACAAAAACTCGATGATGAAGGCCGCCTTGTTACAGCGGGTGCTATGCCAAAAGATCCTAATGATCCACAAGCAGGCTTCTATGGTAGCACCATGATTGTTGAATTCGACAGTCGCGAAGCATTAGATGAATGGTTAAAAGAAGAACCATTTCTCAAAGAAGGCATTTATGCCCATATTGATGTAAAACCGTTCAATAAAGCATTTCCAAAAGGGTAATCGCATGCCGCCTGCAATCAAAAGCTTTCTTGGCTTGTGTTTGATATGTTCAACTGCTGGAGCAGTTGAACCTGCTGCAACACCAGCAACACCTCCTCCAAGCGCGCCTTCAACTCAGGCAGCTAAACCCGCTCCTACAGCACCAACAGGTGTAAAAACATCGACTACAGCTCAACCACTTACAGCTGAACAACTCGTAAAGAATAAACAACAGCAAGATGCGAAAATCAAAGCTTTAGTTCAAGATCAAGCATCTCGCTTAAAACAGTTAGAACATGCCAATCTTGAAGCACTTGCTCAGAACCAAGAGCTACAGTTAAAAAACGACAGCCTCTCTGTTCAGGTTCAAGTTTTACAAAGCGAACGTAGTGCACAAATGTTTTTATATGGCGCGGTTACCTTAGCGGGTGGCGTATTGCTAGGATTCTTTATTGCTAGTTATATCCATACAAAACGTCGACGCCAGTGGTAAATCGAAACAATCTATTAAACCAAATGAACGTATCAAACCGTATCCAAACAGCAGAACTGGACTGGGAATTAATCGATGGTATCGAGGTTCCCATTTCCAAACAATTTGGTGATGTCTATTTCTCTAAAGATAATGGCTTACTTGAAACACGACATGTTTTTCTAAATGGTAATGACTTATCAGAACGCTTAGCCAATCTAAAAGATTTTGAATATTTCAGTGTAGGAGAAACTGGTTTTGGTACAGGTTTAAACATTCTTGCACTCTGGCAACTTTGGCAACAAGTTCGTCCAGACAATCAAAGTCATTTACATGCAATTAGTGTTGAAAAATTTCCCTTAAGTAAAGCTGACCTTATTCGGGCTTTAAATGTCTGGGATGAGCTTAAACCACTTGCAGAGCAGTTAATTGAACAATATCCGCTCCCTATTGCTGGATGTCATCGCTTAACTTTTCCAAACGAGCGTTTTAGCATCGACCTATGGCTAGGAGATGCACAAGACATTTTCCCAAGCATAGCGAAAACTAAAGCAGTAAATGCTTGGTTTTTAGATGGCTTTGCGCCCTCTTGCAATCCAGAGCTGTGGGAACAAAATGTTTTAAACCATATTGTTCGTCTTTCAGAATATGGCAGCACATTTTCCTCTTTTAGTGTCGCGGGTGTTTTAAAACGTGGGCTAAAGGCGCACGATATTACTATTTCTCGTCCACGTGGTTTTCGGCATAAACGGGAAATGCTCAAAGCAATCTGGAATCCACCTCAATCTGATGATGAATCCTCACAATTAGACCAAGTTCAGTCATTGGGTAAAGAACAGCAGCATATTGCGATAATTGGGGCCGGTGTAGCAGGTTTAACTACGGCGTGGGCATTTGCAGCACGCGGGCATCAAGTCACCTTATACGAGCAAACAGAAGCATTATCTGGTGCTTCTGGAAATCCTTTGGCATTGCTTAATCCTAAACTATGTCCGATTGAACAAAGCCATGAACATCTCATGACTTTAAGTTGGCAACATGCTTTAAATTTTTATAAAAATTTTCAAGCATTCCGCCCACTTCAAATACAACAAATCGCATTGAAAAATGCAGATGAACTTCTCGATCTTGTAAACCAATATCCAGCAGAAGTTGTTACCCATTCAACAAACTCACTTGAAACTGCATATTCTAGTGTTTCACTGACCGAAGCGGGTTCTGTTTCACCACATCAACTACGTGATGAAATTTTACAACACCCTTTAATTGCTCTAAAAATTGCCCATGTCACAGCACTGGTTCCTTTTGAAAATAAAGTTCAATTGCAGGCTGATAATGAAGTTATTGCTGAAGCAGACCATGCTGTTGTGTGCTGTGCTCGGGGAAGTGCTGCTTTATTTGAAAGCTATCCACAGTTAAAACCAATACGCGGACAAGTGAGCTGGGTTAATAATTCTTTTGCTCCCCTACCTTTAAATGAAGCTTATAGCTATGGTGGGTATTGTATGCAACTTGATGCTTCACAGATAATTTTAGGTGCATCTTTTTACCCAAATCGTGAAGATCAAGATGTGCTTCCCGAAGATCATGTGCATAACTTTGAATTAATCCACAGCGTATTCCCTGCATATGCAGAAAAGTTACCATCAACTTCGACGTGGCAAGGCCGTGCATCTATCCGTGCACAAAGCTTAGATTATTTTCCTCTGGTCGGAAAAATGCTTGAGAATAGTCGAATTGCTACTTTTGCGGGTCTTGGTTCTAAGGGCTTTCTATTTGCTCCTCTATGTAGCGAGATCTTGGTTGCCCAGATATTAGGAGAGGCTTGCCCAGTACCGGACAGTTTATTACAAAAACTGAATCCGCAAAGATTTCAAAAAAAAGTAAAACCTAAAAAGCCGTATTTCAAACCGCAATAGTTCTCTTCAATAAAAAAGCACCCTAAGGTGCTTTTTTTTATGCGCCCTGCTCTAGAGGCAAGCCAGCATCACGAGCTGCACGTGTCCCCCCCATCAGCACGACATATTCACGCGAGGCATCCAATCCTTCTAGTTTCTCAGCTGCACGAGGAGCTTTGCTACCACCACCACATAAAATATAAATCGGCTGACCCGCAGAGACCTGGTTCAAAATATCAGCATTCAAATCATTAATCGGGCGATTCACCGCACCTTTAACATGCCCTTCTGCATAAGCATTAGTATCACGGACATCCCAGATAACAGCATTTTCTGGGAATTCAAATGTTGTAATTTCTTGTTTACGGATCATTGTGCACTCCTTTGATGTAAACAACACTTGGCAAATGAAGAAAACCCTCTTAGCATCTCAAATATTCTTTCACTTTGTAAAGGTCTAAACTATGCCTTCTTTCGATATTGTCTCTGAATTAGAGTTATTTGAGGTTAATCATGCTGTACAAAACACACAAAAAGAGATTGCAACACGCTTTGACTTCCGTGGTCATGATGTTTCAGTCGAAATAAACGAAAAAAATAAAGAAATTAAAATCAGTACAGAAAGCGATTTTCAGTGTGAACAAGTTTACAACATGTTAGAAAATCACTTTTATAAACGTAAAATTGATGTACAAGCACTTGATCCACAAAAAGCTGCTGCTTCAGGCAAAAATTTTGTACAAGTGATTAAACTTAAAGACGGTCTTGACTCAGATACTGCAAAAAAAATTAATAAAGCCATTAAAGAAAGTGGCGTTAAAGTGCAATCTTCTATCCAAGGCGACAAAATTCGTGTAACAGATAAAAAGCGTGACACTTTACAACAAGTCATGAATTTTTTACGTGAACAGCAATTTGGTGTGCCATTACAGTTTAATAACTTTAAAGACTAAGTTACTTCGCTTGAGTTCATATAAATTCACAAGGTATTGATTTTTATACAAAACAAATATGAACTAATTGCTTATTACTTCTTATTACTTCGCTTGAAAACACTATAGAAACGGGTAAGATGACGGGTATATCCCAGTCCTCTTACCCGTTTTTTTCATCATGTTAAAAGATACTCAAGTCAAAAACTTAAAACCACAAGACAAACCCTATCGTAAACTTGATGCAGATAGACTTTATATAGAAGTCAGACCAAGTGGGAAAAAAGTTTGGATTCACAAATTCTCTTTAAATAAAAAAGAAGGTTCTATTACTTATGGAGAATACCCAGCAATATCTCTTGCTGAAGCACGTGAATATCATGCTAGAGATAGGGCCTTACTGGCTAAAGGAATAAACCCTGTCGCTCATCGTAATGAAACCGCTCGCCTTGCTTTAGAGACAGAACAAGAGACTTTTAAAAAATATGGAGATGAATGGAAAGAAAAACATAAAATTGATAAATCAGATGATTATAAAAAGCTTATTGAGTATGGATTAAAAACAGATATTTACCCAGTAATCGGGCATTTACATCCAAAAGATGTAACCAGCAAACATGTTTTACTCATTATCAATAACACCATGGAACGTATCAGAACATCAACTCGGTCACAAAAGCTGAAACCAAGTACTGGTGAAACAACGGCAATTGTAAATAAAACTTTTATTGGGATGATCATGCGGTCTTGTATTATGAAAGGATTAGCAGAGGTTGATCCTACATATGCAGTTAAAGGTATTATAAAACGCAAAAAAATTAATCATGCCAGACCGTTATCGATGAAGGAAATACGTGAACTGAAAGAAAGAATACCTTTATATAATGGAGCACAAACAACAAGAAATGCTCTTAATTTTCTATTTTATACAATGTTACGTACTATTGAAGTAAGAAGATTAGAATGGGCTTGGGTTGATTGGGAAAATAAAACCATTACATTTCCAGAGCGCACCTTTCAAGAAATCATTGAAGGTAAGCGTGCCATGAAAAATAATAAAATTCATCTACTGCCCTTATCTGATCAGGCTTTTAGCATACTGAAAGAGCAATACACAATCACTGCAAAATGTCAGTTTGTATTCTCTTCGCCAATGCAACTTGCCCTTGGCAAACCTGAAAAAATGTTAGGCCGCTCTACTCTAAATTTTGCTCTTGATGCTTTGAAAATGAATGATGTCTCCCCCCATGATGCTAGGGCTACTGCATCAACATATTTAAATGAATTAGGTAGTGATGATAGATGGATTGAAAAACAGTTATCACATACTGATAATGATAAAACAAGAGCAACTTATAACCATGCTAAATGGCTGAGAAACAGACGCTCTATGCTTCAATGGTATGCAGACTTTTTAGATGGAAAAGCTGAAATGCCTGTGCATGAGGAGGTCACTTAAATAGCACAATTTTAGGTCGAGGATAGCAAAAGTCTTTAATACTTTGACCTGCTTAGCTAATTATTGATATTATAGTTTTGGAGTAAAAATGAATACAAAATCATTCCAATCATCAGAAGAAGATGAGTTCATCGGACTAGATGAACAAAATGAAATCTCGGGTTTAGTTCGAAGGTTTGCTATAGAAAAATTAGGATATTCGCGTCCATGGGTTTCATCCATGCAACTAAGTCAAAAGAAACCTCAAACGAATGTGAATATTGCATTTAGTAAAAGTTTTGATGATCTCTATCTCAGATTCGGAAAATATGCATTCGCCGACCATAAAGATAAGAAATATATTGTAGTCGCTCGTATCGGGTTTAAAAAACAGAATAAAGGTTATGGAACTGCTTTATTGAAAGAACTCTGCAATTTCGGAGAAAAATTTGGATATGAATTTTTACAAATAGAATGCCCAAATAAGGATTGCCAAGCTTTTATGAAGAAATTGGGCTTTAAGGATGAGTTCTATCTTCCAATTGATCAGTTGAAAAAGTCTATTCAAACATATGAGCTTTCGAAATAAGCAAAATTCAGTCTCGTATAAGCTCGCACTGATTGCATTATAATCACTGTTATTTTTAACAACACTAAACATTAAACTATTGATTAATATTACAGGAGTCTTTCAACGATTTGCTACTACCAAAGATTACCTGATGCTTGTAAGCGACCTTTGGACCTAATGGCAAAAACAAAAATTTTAATAGTGTAGTTGTAGCAGATATATCAACACTGATTTAACGATTGTTGATATATCTTAAGTTACACAAACTACGCATTAAATTCCAAATATTCACCTAACCCATCAACCAACATAGCTATAGTAAAAGTAACATCACTATATACTTCTATTTCAAACATCATCTCTTCGAATACAGTTCTTACAATCTGCTTAGCTTCTTCCCTTTTTTCAGAAATACTACAAGTGTGAAGTACTAACTCACCTATAAAAGTATTTTCTACTTTATCTAGTTTAGTCCATTTTTCTATTTGCCTATTGCCAATCTTATTTTCTAATTTTTTTATTGATTCACATTTCTTGTCACTATGGTACCCACTCTGGGACATGGCATACGTAAAGATAAAATTATAAGCTTTCATATCTCACTCAAAATATATTTTCTTTTCTAAATAGTTAACGAATAAATTAATACTTTAAAACTAATACAATTCTTTTGATAAGGCATCAAACCAACCTTATTGACATGATAGTCTGAAGTTGTAGGATACAAGAATATTCTTAAATAAATATAGTTGTAACACTATGTCTAAAGACAATAAAATAGATAACTTCTGGTTTAATAACCCTCAAATACAAGCTTTTATAGAAGAAAATCAAAGAACACAAAAGCTCATTGATGCTGCAACAGGAGGATCTGCGTTAAGAAAATTCTATAATAATCGATCAGCAATTTTTAAAACTATGAATGATCTTAATCCAACTATAAAAATAATGAAGGATTTAGAAGAATCTCCTACCTTAAAATTAATTAGAGCATTTGAAAAATCCACTACTTCAAAACTTTTTCAGACACTTGAAGAACCTACAATAGTAAAGGTGAGTAAGGCATTCGAAAATTCTTTTTTTATGAAAAGTAATCAAATCGCTGAGCAGTTCCCCTTTATGTCAATGAACGGGAAGTACTATTTTAATGATAATTATTTTAAGTCTATTTCTTCTGCACTTGCCAATTCAGATATGATGTCAATTGCAAGAACAATGCAAGAAATCTATCCACCTAATTTTAATAATATTTCTAATGATACTGATCTAGATATTCACACTGATCTTGCCTTAGATATTTCACCAGAACTTCAAATAGAAGAAGAAGTAAGCCATTATTTTCATGATAGTGAGGAAGATTTATCTGTAGATGAGAGACAGAATCGTTTTTATAAATTATCAAATGAAGCAAAAGCCCGAGTTTATTATCTAATTTATATTTCGAGTTTATTTCTTGCCTGTGTAATGACTGCTGCATCTTCTGCCAGTACATTAAATTCGCTTGTTATCAATTTATTAAGTAGTATTTTTCACGACAGAATTCAAAGTATTTTAAAACCAAATCAAACAAAAGAAGAAATTAAAGCATTAATAAAAACAGAATTATCAACTTTTGATTCAGATATATTCAAAGGAAAACGAGTAGTTTTGCAAGAAACTTACTTATACACTATCCCATCCTCTTCGGCAGAAATAATTGAAGCTCTCAGTATTGGGCAAATCCTTACAATTCATGACGAACCTGAACTTGCTATAAGATGGTTAAAAGTTGAAATTATTCGCGAGAACAAACCAATTACTGGATATGTATTAAGAAAATTCTCCACCACCATTAAACAATAATGTCTTGAAGTAACCAATAAATTTATTCTACTGAATCCCCCTAGCGCTTTGCAACTTCATCATAATTTTGAAGAAATTAATCCAGACTAGAGTACCCATTTTCTGATAAATACTGTTCAGCTATTTCTCCTAATAAACACCGTCTCACAGTAAAAAAAGAAGGCCATTTTTTTTGAAACCAACGTTGAGCTACTTGTTCATGAATCTGAATATTATTCATTTCTCTTGCATGTTGTATAATACGATTATATTGAAACAAAATCTTCCTACGTTTTTGCGCTAGGCGATCACAATTCAGATTCAAGACTTTAATAGTCTCAACTACCAACTCTCTAAAATTACTATAATTATTTGGCTTATAGTCATCTAGTAATTTACATATTTCATCATTTGGAACCAAAAAACCAGTAGCTCTATCGAAGCTAAAAATAGCTAAATGCGGAATTTCCAAAGGATTAAGATATACGCCCTCAGTAATAGGAGAATTTAAGTAATGATTTTTATGTGCATCACAACTTAAATTTTGTGGCGTAGGAAACTTTGCTTTTTGATCCGACCCACCCTTACATACTCCAAAAACATTATTCCAATCTAATGCCCAGTTATTTATAGAATAATCTTTATCTGACTTATCATGGAAATGTTCGATTTGTCGTTTGGTTATATCTAAATCACTAATATCATCTTCACAGTAACCACAAAGTCCTCCCTGATCTAAAAAAATTAGCTCCTTAAGTCGATCATAGCTGTTTGAATGTTCTCTAAAATCATTCCAACTCCCCTTTTCATAAGAATCATAAAATTCTGTTAAAGGATTAGGGGGAGGTGACTTATTGATTTTTTTCAAGTTCTAATTCCCATTCCCTATTTTCGATATATAGATCAAGTTCATCTAATAATGGCTCCTCATCACCAAACGACTCATCCAATTGTATCCTTAATTCTAAAGCTTCCTTTTCGCCCCACTTATCCTTATATACCAACTGTTCATAGGCCCTTAATTTTTTCGTTATTTCTAAATCTTCAGGTCTAGTTTCTACACCAAAAATACGCTTCAATAATCGTGCCGACTCTGCCCCTTGACTTCCTTCTGGCGCATCATGCATTTGTCCATTTTCCAGTATACAAATACTTGTTGAATTAACTGTCGTTAAAACCTGAGGGCTATGAGTAGTAACAATAAACTGTATATTTTCAAATGCTTTTTCTAACGAAGAAATTACGTCTTGTTGCCATTGAGGATGAAGATGCATATCAATTTCATCAATCATTACTAGGCCAGTTGAAAGTCTGGCAGCGTCTTTTCCTAAATGCCCGTTAAGCAACACACAACGATAAGCTATATCAGCAATCATACCAATCATATTTTTAATCCCATCACTGAGCTGGGACATTTTCATGACTCCATAATCCTCATGCTCTAGAATTAAGGATTCATACTGTTGGCTGTACGTCAGATTTTTCCAGCCTACAGTTTCTAGAATTATATCTACCGCTCCTTTCACTGCTAATATTGTATCGTTAGCTGCTGGCAAAGTAGTGACTCCTTTTTCCAAAGCTATTATTTTTTTCGCAAAGTCATGTTTATATTCAGCAATAAACCAATCTTCAAATTGCTTAAAACTTGAAGCTGGGTCTAAACAATCTTGATAGGCAAAGGTTCTAATTTTGGCATTGACCTCATCACGAGTATTCTTTTTACTCTCAGTTAAACGCTTTTCTTTCCATAAACGTCCCGTACCGTAATAGCCAAAAACAGGTAAATCCAAAGTGCTTTGGTCTAAATTCCTAATTCTTTCTTGTATTTTTTTAGCATAATCTTTTAGCTTTTTAGTACCACTATCATCTTTCGTTCGTGACAATTTTGCTTCACTATCACGAATACGTGCCCAACAGAATACTCTATCATCAAAATTACATGTAGCAGATACTGAAGAAGGTAGCTGTCTAGCCATTTCTAATTGATCACCATCAACTTTTTTAATAATACGAATATCATCAATAGTAATCGTATTTGCAGGATCGGCAAAAGCTGTTTTTGCAAGATCAAACTGACTTACATAAGGCCACAATGCTATACGGATGCTATCTAAAATTGTAGTTTTACCTTGACCGTTGATAGCGACCAATACTGTTGTTCGTTCTTTAAAACTAATTTCTAATCTTTCATAACAACGAAAGTTTAAAAGAGTTACTTTTTGCAAAAGCATCTTAAAGCCTATATTTAAAAATTTTGCTTCACGACATTATTGTCGCATAGAAAAGAGAGAGTTTTAATTTTTTTAATTAATTCAAATAATAGTTACTAATTTATACAACAACTCTAATGGTACAGTAATATTTCTATTAAATATCATGCTTGTGAACTTCCTTATCATGTAAAAGAACTTTTTCAGGACTATGTGACTGTACCATTAGTTTGAGATATTCATTCGATTCAAGTGATATGTCATCAGCACTCAATTTAAATCTGGGATCAATACAATAAGTTTCATACAAGTAAAGTTCTGACATTAAGTCCAGAGTCAGAAAAAGTCTGACACAATTTTCTCTAATAGCAAACTGTGAATCACTAAGCAAATGAGCTGCTAGATGCCTATTAAAGTTTGAATATGCATCACCCTCTTGTGAGTCTTTAAATAAGTGTTCAGTTAGTAGCTTGTCACATGCTTTTGTGAAAACATCATAAAACAAAACATTACCCGGGCATGGTTGTCTCTGATAAGAATTACGAAAGAACATCTTTAGATCACCAAACTTAGGCTTTTTACCTTTTCCGAAATAATCAAGCCACCTTAAGAGAACCCCCTCAACAACAGGAATCAAGGTCAAATAAGAACCAATGAAATTACCTCGATAATAAGAAATCACAGCAGATTCAATTATGTTGACAAAGCTTTTAAAAGGAGCAAAGTGCTCAAATCGCCCTTTTTTCTGTCGCGCTCTCATTACTGGATTCATGATAATACTTGCAAAGGCATCTATAATTTTATGTTCATTTGCTGGCATATCAGAAATTAACTTTTGAACATTCGATACATCAGCCCCCGTTACAGTTGATGGCAAACTTAGGGCATATTGTACAAGATTGTTATTCAACTGAATGAGATCATCGATTTCTTCCAGCGGAGTAACAATTACATGCCGAATTTTTTCATCTACTTTGCGCCGTTGACGTGCTTCTTCAAAATACAAATCATAGGCTTCTTTACTGACACAATTCCAGTCATCATTGTCATCATTACAAATTTGCTTTTTGACTTCCTGCACCGATGACTTATCTTTCAAAGCATCTATCATCAACCTAGCTCTATCTACTGTACTCACATCATTTTCCCCAATACTGCTCAATAACAGCAGCAACGGTAATAATAAGCATCACAACGGAGCCTCTTTTGTTAGTTTCGTCGTCCTTCCGTCTACTGCTTACTTGTTGTCTGAGTTCATGATTAAGTTCAACCAATCTCTTATTTTCGTTCATTAATGTCTGTATATCAGTTCGATCGAATAGTTGTTTTAAATTAGCAGACAATGCAATCACATTATCACTTTTTGTTTTAAGGTCACTCTCTAGCTTAAAAATTTTAATTTTCTGTTGCTCTAAGGTGTCATTTCTAGAAAACAATTCATCAAACTGCACTTTAAAATGTATTCCTGCATCTGATGGAGTGATTGCAGAATGATCTGCCAAGTAGTCTAAAAGTATTACATCGGAATTATAACCCAAGCCTACAATTCGATGCCCTTTCAAATTAGAAAAGGCCTTTAATACTTTTTCATCATTATAGATATCAAATGCATCACTACTTCCCCTACCTCAAATATCTAACATCAATTTTAACGCTGTCAGCCTTTCCAGCTTTTAACTTATTTGCTATCTACCGTTACACTACCATTCAACATTTCTGTGGTTTGGTCGCGTGTAATCTCTTGGCTATTTGTTAACATCACGATTGGTATTCACTGTAACATTACTTAACGTACCTTGACCCATGGTGGCTTTGGCTAACTGCTCGGTTTCTTGTCCACTGCTTTGTACTACCATTCAGGTATTTAGACTAAAGAATTGCTTTTAGAAAGTATTAAAATATATTTTCTATTGAGGTAGCTGTTCAATATAACTACATAAGAAATTTATTAATTTTAAAGTATTTAAGAGTAGTAAAAGTTTTGATATGGTTATGGCAGTAGAAAATAATTAAATCTTGAGTATTTCGAATGAATATTGAAATTTGTACTCCTAACTCCGCTACAACAAAAGATAAGGGTGATTTATTAGAAAAACTGTGTAAAAAAATGCTTGAAGCACAAAATTATCAAGTGACAGAAGAAGTACGAAAGACTGGCAGTGAATTAGATTTATTGTGTGAACATAAGGTTTCTGGGAAGAAAATTTATGTTGAGTGTAAAGCATATAGAGATAAAAAAATTGATGCTCCAATCATAAGACAATTATTTGGTACAGTGGTATTTGAGAACTATAGTGAGGGTTGGTTAATAGGTACTTCAGAATTTAGTAAAGATGCAAAAGGATTCTGTGAGGAACTACCTAGTCGCCCTCTTGGTGACCGTATAGTAGTCTACTCATCAACAGATATTATTGAATCACTACAAGCATCTAAAATTATTAGCTCAATACCTCGTGAACATTTAGAACAACACATTGATATAAACAGCATTGGTGAATGGTTTTTATTAATTACAAGTTTTGGAAATTTTTGGGTAAGTACCATATTAAGTGCTGGTATTCCCACAAATGCTGTATGTTATTATGCAAAAACAGGAATATTAGTTGAAGATCAAGAACTACTAGATAACATTGCCTCTACAGATAGTAGTCTTTCTAAATTAGATTTTTCTAAAATTATAAATACAAAAAAAGAGATGAAGCCTCTATTTGACTCGCAAATTGAAGTTGTAGAAGTTCAAAGAGGCGAAGATTGGAATGACTATCGACCTGCACGTCCTCAGGATTTCGTGGGAAGGACTAAGGATATTCAAGAAATTTTTGACTTTTTTAAGAAGATTAGAGCAAATGAAATAAATACTAGAATTTTTGCTATTACTGGCAACTCTGGATTAGGAAAGAGTTCTTTGATTATTACTCTTTCTGAAAAAGCTAAAAATCGCCATCAAAAACAAAAGTTATTTCTTTACGCTATTGATGTTCGTGCAGCTAAATCACCTGAATATATTTACTCAGCCTTGTTAAAAACTTTACAAGAAGCCCAAACAAAAGGTTTTGGTGATCCAACTATTAAGTTACAAATAACTAATGTAAACCATCCTTTAGAGTCTGAATCAATATCTAAATACTTAAATAGTCTTGAAAGTTCAAAGCAATTAGTAGTATTAGTTTTTGACCAATTTGAAGAACTATTTAGTAAACCAGAGTTATTCGAACTATTTAATAATGCAACGAACATTCTATTAGATGCGGCTAGTTTAAAAACAAATTTATGCATAGGTTTCGCATGGAAAACTGATAGTACAACCCACTCAGAACATCCTGCTTATTTCTTCTGGCACCGTTTATCAGATTATCGAATCGTAAGAAAATTGAATCCATTTTCTGTTAGAGAATCTAATGCTGTTATAAATAAGTTTGAGGAGGCAATTGGAGAGAAAGTTCATAGTGATTTAAGACATAACTTAATTGTAAGTAGTCAGGGTTATCCATGGTTGTTAAAGAAACTATGCATTCATTTACATGAAAAAATATTGTCAGGCCAAAAGCAAGAGGAGCTTTTAGAAAATAAACTTGATATTTCAAGTCTTTTTGCTAGTGATTTAGAAGAGTTAAATCCTAATGAAGTTAGAGCTTTAAAATTTATTGCTCAAAGAGCGCCTGTCGATCTTGTTGATACGATTGATACTTGTGGAGAAGATGTAGTCACGAACCTACTTCATAAACGTTTAATCATTAAAAGTGGTATTAGATTAAATATTTATTGGGATATTTTTAGAGAATATATATTAACAGAGAGTATTCCTATTATTGCTCTTCGCTATTTACCATCAAATGACTTTCTTGCTATCTGGAATGTTGCACAACACTTAACAGGTACCCCAATTTCCATTCCAGAATTGGAAATTAAAACAAATTTATCTGATGGTACCATTCAAAATATTGGTACAGACTTACTAACATTTGGCATTGCAATAAGGGAAAATAGTCAATATTCATTGTCAGATGAAATACTAACTATGGAGAATTCCATGGAAAGTATTCTCTCATTAATGAGAGAAAAATTTAAAAAGCACATTATTACGTTAAGTTTAAAAGACTTACCTAATGGTACAAATATTACTTTGGCTTTCTTTATAGACTTAATGAAAAGTATTTACTCTAACAATGATTACGCAGATAAAACATGGAGATACTATGCAATCAGAATGTGCAAATGGCTAGAAATTACAGGTTTTTTGTCTCGAACAATTGAAACGTACACATGGTTTTATAAAGATATAGGGTTTGTAAAAACATCTGTAAGTAACGTTAGACGCCAGCAATCTTCTTTTTTCATACCAAGAAATAGTCCTCAATTAACTATAAATATTTATAATGAACTGAGAGGTAAGAAAATTTCCGATTACAAAAATGGTAGTAGTAATGCCAAAGCTGTGGAGATTTTTAAAAGATATAATTTAGTTGATGATGATAATAAAATTAAAAACGTTGAAAATATTGAATCTTATCTTTACGATGCCATTACAAATGAACTTAGTATTCAAGAAACCATATTAATAAAGAAATTGTATTCAGGAACTAAAAAATTAACTGCATCATTCGTTGGGCAGCTATTGAGAGATAAGCATGATATAAAATGGGCTGAAGGCACTGCAGAATATGCGGGTAAAAAACTAAACAGTTGGGCTAGCTGGTATGAAAATTTCGATCTATAGATTTTGGATTTCAGTTTCAAATTCTTCAGGTCAAACGCTCTGTGCCCCCCTTGTTCCGCAGTACTTTGCCCAAACAGATATAAAAAAGAGCTATTGCTAGGCAATAGCTCTTTTTTTATGTTTTTAATCATTTATCAAGTAAATTTAAAAAATCATCAGAAATATCTGCCACTTAAAAAAATCATATTTTTATGATTAAAATATCGAGTATGATATATATATGAATATTGATAGAGTCAATATTATGAATATGACTCTCATACTAATATCAAAATCATTAGAACCTATATTTACTGCAGGAAATCCAACCGGCGACCCATTATATATTGCAACAATGAATGCCAAATAAGATAAAACTAAAGCAAAAAACTTCTCACCAAATATAAAATTATCTAATATAATTAAGCGACTAATAATTAAAAGACCAATACATGTACAAATTATAAAAATTATCCTTCTATATTTCCCCATCACATAATCTAACAATATACTTTTTATCATTTCGCTCATCCTATTTGTGATGTAGTTTTTCTTATATATAAATCACATACCGCAGAACCAGCTGATGCACATGCTGAATTATATAGCTGGTTGGTATCAGCTTTGGCATCTCTGCGATCAGCCGGTGAGTCAATATATTCTCTACCGTATTCTGCCCAATCACACCTGCTAACTGTGCATTTAATGCCGAATCTCCAACTGTGCCAATCACATTTGCCACATAAGGTGCAAATATATTAGAGCAATTTAATATCTGTTTGACAGCCGAGCGCATTAGCAATATCTACTATAACTAATCACCCCCTGTCCTTTTTACTATTCCAACCTAATTTATCTCCAAAATAATTTAGATTATGTTTTATAAACCCAATAAATGCTCCAACCATTAAATACTTTATAAAATCAAAACCATATTCAATTAACAAATCAATAAAAATATAACCCTTTTGATATATTACTCCATATATATATATATATATAGAAACAAATAAAACTAACAACAAATAAAAAGCTAAAGAATAAACCAGTGTTAATAAAAGTCCATCTTTTAAATATCTAAACATATCATTTTTTCTCCTTCATTTTTTCATCTAACTTATCAGATGCAACCCCTACAGCAGTTGAACTGAAAGCTGGTGTTAGAACTTCTTTTACAACAGAATTATTCGTAGGGAATTTTTTATTAATCACCTTTTCCATTGCCGTACTTACTATAGTGGTTGCTGTCGCTTTGACCCCTGCACTCTCCATACTTTCATTATTCAAATATGCTTTAGCTCCTTCTGAATAAACATTAGCACCGATATTAAACCCTAGACCTTTACCTTGTGTTATAGCTCCAACACCAAAAGCAATAGCTGTATTTCTCCAATCATAAGGATTATTATTGGCAGATTGTACTATGACATCGGAACCAGCCCCAATTACCCCGCCTCCTAATGATGCAATTCCAATAGATTCAGGAGCAAATGCTACAGCAGGCATCCCCATTGAAAGGTAAATATAGTATTTTACAGGATCATATCCTGCAGGTACTTTCCCCTTTGTATATTCAGATAATAATTTCTGAGTTTCTTTCTGGCTTAAATTCTTATCTTTAGCGAATTTTGCGAGAGATTCTGCTCCACTAGCCCAATCGGAATTGACAATTGCTGGAAAACCCATTTCATTATTCTCAATCGCATTCTGCCCAATCACACCAGCCAACTGTGCATTCGATGCCGAATCTCCTACCGTACCACCAACAACAGCTCCAATCGCTGCGGTTAAGTCTCGAATACTTGATTTCACATTTTCAGGCAGTAAATTCGGTTCAAATTCTCCTTTTCCATTCTTATAAGCTGGGTCATCTTTATATTGATTCACCAAATAATCTGCTGCTGCTTCACTCGCAACCGCTGCACTACCGCCTGCTGCTGGATTGCCTCCATTTAAATAAGCTAAAGTTGCACCCAATATCGCATGAGAAGCCAATTGTGCAGCCTTATTCTTATCTTCTCCATGTCCAAACTTCTCACCAATTACATTAGCTGCATAAGGGGCAAGTGTATTAGCTACGACTTGAACGTCTGTTTGACCACCAAGTGCGCCTGTGACTGCCATCGTAACTGCATTCAAGGCTCGACTCTTGTCTCCGCCCATACCCCAAGCTTGATTCATATCACTCGCTTTTGCATAGTCAGGTGAATATTGACGTAGATATTCCTCTTGCTTCGCTGAATCAAGGCTTTGGTAATACTTCAGCGCATCACTATCTAGCCCTAGTTGATTAAGTACATTTTGCTTTTCAGTATCTTTTGCTTTTTCCGCTTGTTGTTGCTGATTCTGACTATACGTTCTTGTCGCTGCCGCAATTGTTGACGTTGCATCTGCTACCGTTTTTTGCTTATCTAAAATAGTTTGTAAGTTTGGTAAAGTCTCAACCGCTCTGTTGGCTGTCGAGGCATCACTATGAATACCGAGTTGCTCAACCGTAGTCGACTTGCCACCAACTTTAATATTCCCTTCACTTAAAGTAGCATAAGTCGTACTGCTGTCTTTGTCAGACTCATGTTGCGGTAAGCTTGGACTAAAGCTGGTTGCATTACGCCAGTTGTCATTATTGGTTGGTGTAGGTGCTTTGCTATCTCCAGTTTTACCTTTGCCTAAACTTGTACCACCAGATAGGCTAACTGTAGTCGCATCGTATTGGCTTTGGTTCTCGATATTGCTAAAAGTTAAACGGTTCGTAGTCAGGTCATTTTTATCTTTAGTTGCAGTCGAAACAATTGCACCACCTTTTAGGTCAACACTATCTGCTTTCACATGGTAACCACTGTCTCCAGCAAATAAGCCAGATTGCTGATTAACGCTATTGGAATCACCCGAAGCTTTGCTACTACTAAAGTTACCAGATGCCTGCCAAGCTGTACCAAACGAAGCTTGCAAGCGACCACCCGCTCCAGTTTGTTTGGTATTTTGCTCAACAGTGTCTTGTAAACTTTCAACTTTGAGCTGACCGCCTACATTTGCATCAATACGATCTGCTTTTGCCTGTGCTCCACGTAGTGTGGTGTCACCTTTACTGGTTAAGCTAATATTTTTTGCATCCAAAGTCGTTTGGCTATGTGTATTACTGTCTAAATGATTGCTGCCTTTACCAAAACCAGCCTCACCATAAATGTAAGCACCTGTTTGCGCACCGACAGAAACACCAACACCAACACTTAAGCCTGCATTACTGTTTTTACCATCGGCTTTATCTTGGCTTTGACCAGATTCCAGAATAATATTTTTTGAAGAATCTAGATTAATTTTATCTTCTGCTTTGACCTGCGTATTTTGAAGATGAATATCACCATTAGTACTGGTTAAGTTGACATTGCCGCCAGCTTTTAAGTTGTTTTGTTGCGAAGTGGCATAGCTGCTATTTTGCTGATTTTTGCTGGTGCTAAAGCCAATACCAGATTCAGCTTTAAATAGTGCACCACCTTTTATATCACTATAGGTTTGGTAACCCTGAGCACCTGCTGCAACAGCTTGTAATGCTTGGGTACGGTCATCTGCTTTACTGTTTTTCGCTTTATCTGCTGCATTTAATAAATCAATCAGTGGTGAACTCACACGACTGAATTGTCCAATTTTTAGGTCTTTGCTATTTTCAGATGAGCTACCTGTGTCATGGCCTTCTAAAACCTGAATGTCTTGCGCCTTAATATTTAAATCTTTCGCAGCAACAACATCAGCGACTTGTTGAGTATATTGACGGCCTGCCTGAATATTGACATTGCCTTCTAAACTGCCCACTTGACTGCGTTGCTGTTCAATGCCATGACTATTGCTTTGGCTCTGACCATTCATATAGCCATAGAACTGCTCAGTATCCGAAATCTGCGCACTACCAATACCTTTGTTTGAACTCTGCTCACTTTGGCTTTGGCTGTTCTGGCTTGATTTGATATTGATATCACGAGCAGCATTAAGGTTCACATCACCTTTTGAGGCAACTGAACTACCGATAATATTAATATCGCCTTGCCCAGTTTGTAGCGTTGTTTTTCCACCCACCGAGAGCTGAGTTCCTGTAGTTTGTGTACTACGACCATCACCTTGGTTTTTGTTTTTGAATGTTCCAGCAGGTGCAGCCCAATCACGGTTATCAATACTAAAACCACTTTGTTTAAGGTCAGCAGTTTGCTCTGAATGACTCTCGGCAATACCCAGATTAATATTTTCCTTAGCATGCAATAATGCATCGCCTTCGGCAGAAAGCTCTGCACCTTGGCTATTAATACTTCCTTCTGTTGCAATAATATTTAAATTGCCTTTAGCGGTAGCTTGAGTGACTACAGCTTGAGTGCTGGATGTATTACTGACCTGATTTGTTTTATTGCTACCTGCTTGAATGGTTACTGGTGTCATCGCGGCCATAGAAGCCTTGCGAGCTGCTTCACCTTGCGCCATCACCTGACCAACAGCACTATCAGAGAATTGACCATTGTTCATACTGTTTTTGTAAGCAGATGCGGCAGCCATCGCTGGAGAATAGGTCACACCAAACGAAACGCCAGATTGTTTGCTATGAACTTCTGAATGTTGCTCATCGGTTGCATATGCTGCATTTAAATTAACATTTGCACCTTTTAGATTGAGGTCTTTTCCTGCATCTAAAATAGCTGCTTCAGTGGTCAGATCTTTACCAGCAATAATGGTTATATCACCCGAATGACTTCGAATCACACTTTGGGTGAGCGTTGTAGATTTTCCGTCCTCTTTTGTATTTAAGCTCGATTTTCCATAACCTACACTTGCCACGCCATCAGAAAGACTCGCTTTAAATCCAGATTTCTTAACCGTCTGCTCTTGTTGATTGGAATACTGATTTTGTGCAGCAGTAATGTTGATATTTTCTTTGGCTTGAATCTGGGTTAACTCATTCGACACCACCTGGCTACCACGGATATTGATATTATTCGCATCGAGTAGAACTTTTTTACCACTAATCGTACTTGCTATTGCTTCACTAGCTTGATCATGAGTAAGACCAGTATCGGTCTTACTGCCTAAAGTTCCTTTATGCTTCTCATACCACTGTCGATCAAACTGGCTGGTCTTACGACCTTCTTCAATATCTAACTGATTAACTGCAGAAAGTTGAGTGGTACCCTGTACGCTATTTAAACCCGAACCTTGTACTTTAATATTTTGCCCATTTAACAATAATGAGCCATTGCTATTCAGCTGACTACCAACATCTTGGGCTTTCTGACTGGTCGTTTGATTCTGCACATCACGGTAAGTACTCAGTTTATACCCCGTTTGTACTGTGCCAATGTCAACATTACCTACCGTATTGATCACCGTGGCGCCATTGCTATTATTCAGCTCAGCAGCTTTAAGAACCGTATTTCCGGCAACATCAACCAGTAAGCTTGCTTTTGTTGGTTGAACTGTATTGCCCTGACCAACATAAAGCCCTGCAATTCGGTCTACAGCGGTTGTGCTTGCACTAAAATCACCTACCTGACTGGTTGATGTTCTGGTTGTCGTCTCAATCTTGAGGTTGCCACCAACTTTAACAGCCATTGCATCTTTGGCACTGATTTGACCACCAATATTATTAAGGTCTTTTTGAGCAGTGATATCAACCGTATTCCCCTGAATGCGCCCCTTCAGGTTATTAATATTATCTGCGGTAATTTGAACAGCTTCTCGTCCAGCAATGGTTGAACCATTGAGTAAATCACCATTTAACTTGAAGTTAACGCTATTACCTGTCAGTAAAGTACCATCACCCTTTAAATCACCCACACGAGCTTTAACATAGACTTGCGGAACCAGTGCTTTAGTTTTCGTTCCATCCTGTAATGTCACATCTTTTTCAACCAACCAGACAATATCACTGGTCAATTGCGCAATTTGTGCAGCAGTTAAAGCAATGCCTGGGCGTAAATCATATTGCTTGGCAAAAGTCACCCCATTATTCATCAAGGCTTTATATTGTTCATCATCGGAAGCATAGCCTTCCAAGAAACGATAACCCGTTAAATGAGCAATCTGGTCTTGCACCATACGCTGCTCATAAAAACCATCGCCTAGACGTTTTTGTTGTAGTGCAGGGTCAAGTCCTAAAGCACTGAGCATATAGTCTGAAGACAACCATTGGTTGTAATTGGTAAAGCTCGGATCAGTTTCAACTAAATAACCGGCCTTGCTATCTACTCCTGTTCGATATAACGCATTGTTGGCAACTTTAACGTTATTCGTATTTACCGTGCGGATTTCAAATTGCTCGCCTGTACCTGCCTGATCTGGTACAGTCGTTTGATCAGTCGTTGTTACACCTGATACTTGAGATGCTGTTTGACCTTGTAGCTGATCCAGAACAGAGACCTGTGTCGTGTTGTCTTTGCCACCAATAATATTTGTATTTTGGTTTACATCACCAACCTGAACATCGGACTGAATCGTATCCGGCTGAATAGAAGCTAAGTTTTGTCCACTGGCTTGCCCTGCTTGTGATACATCTAATCCGGATCCATCAACATCAACATTGAGCTCTTTCATCTCTTGTGTTGATAGGTTTTGTTGACCATGCTCAATACTGATTTGCTGAGAGGTAGTACCCGTATCAGCAACATTAAGCTGCTGTCCTTGCGCATTTTGTACCGGTCCAACCTGTGTCGAAGCATCGCTGACTTTTAAATCATTGAGATGACCTGCCTGAGTTTGACCTGCCTGAACTTGCTCCCCACTCTGGTTATTGGCAACTGCTGTAATTGAAATAGGATTCTGGCTAAAGTTTTGATTACCCAAGGCCTGACTAATTTGTAAGTCAAAGGTGCTTTCTGTAGATACTTCAAAAGGCCCTTCCCAGTCACCCTCATATTCCCAATGTTTATACACTGTCCCTTGATCTACAACCTTTCTGATCCCATCCAGGCTATTTCCTGAATCAATGGTACCACCCACATTTTTAAGCTCACCGCCAGCCAGAATTTGACTCTTGTCATTCAATACCTGTGCACCACTTAAATCCAGATTGCCACCTGCCTTGATTTGCCCCGGTGCAGACTCAACTGTTCTGGTTTCATAAGTAATTTCACTATAGGTGTATCGCATCCAGTCTTCATACCAGTTACCACCGTCATACTGACCATCAAAGGTGCACCATGCATTACAGAATTTTTCCAGACCATCTACACGCGATACTTCTACGTTATCATCCGTTATAAAATGCTTATTGATGTTATTGATCTGTTTGGCAGATAAACGCATATCCCCCAGTGACTCAATGGTTGCACTTTCATTATTGATCACAGTCGCTTGACCTGTCGCTTTACGGTTCGTATCTAAAGCGCCACCTAAATATAAATTCCCGGCACTAAAGATTAATGCCTGACTCGCATAATCTGTTGTGTTAGCCAGATTATTTAGCGTTTGTACGCCAAGGTTCATGTCCCCTCGTGAGGCAATCACAGGAGCTGCTCCATTGACATCCGGTAAATTATTTAAGGTGTTCGCGCTAATGGCGAGGTCCGTTCCATAAATACGACCAGTACCCTGGTTATTTAAGGTATCCGCAGTTAAAGTGGTCAAATCACCATTGATCAAACCCGTATTGTTGATCTGGTTTTGTGCAGTTACTTGAGTATCATGACTTTCTATTTTGGCGTTACTGCTATTATTAACATTTGAAGCATTTAGTTTTAAAGTATTCCCAGCATTGATCGTACCGTCATTTTGAATAGCACCCACCGTACTTAAACTAAGGTTGTTATTCGCTTGCAATTGTCCCGGTTGCGTCTGCTTAAAGTTATCTTTTAGGATGATATTCGCATCGCCTAAACTTAAAACTCGGCCATCACCACTCAAAGATTTTACATTTATATTGAGGTTTTCACCCGCCAGCAATTGCCCATTCAGGTTATTGATTACAAGTTGATCACCTTGAATACCAATTTGCTTTACTGTACTGATTTCACCCGCTTGGTTATTCAATTGTTGACTAATATTCAACTGGCTGTTTTCACTGCTTCGAATCGTACCCGACTGGTTATTTACAATCGAAGCCTCTAGATTTAGATTTCCAGCATCAATGCCCTGAACCGAGGTATCGGTATCTGTGAGCGCTTTAGTATTCTGGTTATCCAACTGCTGGGTTTGAATATCGAGCTGACCGGCTGCCATGATATGGCTATCAGCATCGGTAGGCGTCAGTTTACCCTGGTTATTAATATGTTCTATTGAGAGTTGCATATCTCCCATGGAAAGGATCTGGCCCGACTGATTGTTCAGTAACTGATTTTGACCAGTTCCCTGTAATTTTAAGTTTTGAGCAGCCAGTAAAGTACCACCACCGTTTTCTACCTGATGAGCACTTAAACTTAAGTTTTGGCCACTGGCCACATACCCTTTGGTGTTATCCAGTGTTCCGAGATTCTTTAAAGTGAGATTACCTTGGCTGAGTAAACCACCTTGTGTACCACTATTGGTATTTACTAGATTCTGCCCATTGGTATCAAGTACCAGTGAAGTTTTAGCCTGAACCAGACCCTGATCGTTATTAAATGCGCCAGAAGTAACATTAACTGTATCTGAACTCATTAAACCGTTTTGGTTGTTGATCGCTTGCAACTCGGCATCAATATCCAGAATTTGCTGGGCAACAATCTGGCCTTGACTATTATTTAGACCTGTCGCATGGATACTGATTTGATTGTTTGAAAGCAATGAGCCCGACTGGTTATTGAGAATCTGATCACCACTATCTAGATTCAAGCTACCTGCCACACTGCCAATTTGACCTTGGGTATTATTTAAGCCCTGAGCCGTTAACGTCACATCCTGATTGGCTGCAATAATTCCCGTTGTATTATTGATAAGCCCTGTACTTTGTAAGGCTACACTGCCTTGTGCATTGATCTTACCAGATAATGAGTTATCAATTGCTGCTGCACTGATGTTAAGGTTCTGTCCAGCTTGCAGTAAACCTGTCTGATTCTGCAAGACCTGAGTACCAGCCTGAACTGTTAAATCCCCTTGTGTACCAATCTGACCTTGGTTGTTATTCAAACCTTGACTGTTGATATTGATACTTTGATCACCAACAATTGAACCTTGTGTATTATTGATATTTTGTTGACTGATTAAATCAATACCACCTTGAGCATTGATTTGTCCCGCGCTGTTATCTACTGATAATGCTTTAACCGCGATATCAGTTTTTGCCTGCAATGTACCTGCCTGGTTGCTGAAGTCTTGATTTCCAGTATCAATAGCGAGTCCGCCCTCAACACTGCCAATCTGCCCTTGATTATTATTTAAACCTTGGCTATTTAAAGTGACAATTTGATTGGCAACTATAGTACCTGCTTGGTTATTAATCAGTCCAGCACTCATGATATTGAGTGCATCCTGTGCACTAATTTGCCCTTGCTGACTGTTATTGATTGAGCTGGCATCAATTTGGGTGTTTGCTCCGCCGTGAATTTGTCCGGCTTGATTATTCAAAATACCATTGATATCTAAAATCAGATTCGATTGTTCACCACTTTGAATAATCCCTGTCTGATTACTCAAATTCTGGCCAGTCAACTGAAGCTGTTTGTTTGATAAAATTTGCCCTTGATTGTTATTAACATCACCTTGACTATTTACAGTCAACTGCTCTAAAGCACTGATCACTCCACTATTGGTGAGCCCCTTAACATCAAGGCTGAGTGTTTTCCCAGACTGGATCGCACCTGTACCATTATTTAAAGCCAAATCACCCGTCTCAATTAGTAGATCGCCTTGCTCTGTTCCAATTTGACCACCATCATTGTTAAGACCTTGACTCTTTAACTGCATTTGCTGAGATGAGACGATAATCCCACCAGCATTATTAATCCCTTGAGCTGTTGTAAGATTTAAGTCGCCTTGAGTACTTATTTGACCTTGCGAACTATTGTCTACAGAAGCGGCTTGAACCGTGGTAGAGCCACCACTATACAGCTGTCCACCTAGGCTGTTATCCAACACACCACTTAAATTAAGATTGAGATCACTATTCGTTTGTAATAAACCGCCTTGATTATTCAAGTCTTGTCCAACGAATGTTAAGGCTGTACCTGAGATAATCTGGCCTTTCAGGTTGTTTAAACCTTGAGTATTTAATACCAGTTGTTGGGCGGAAATTAGTCCTGACTGATTATCTACATGTTGAGCACTTAACGTTAAATCTTGTGTGGAAATGATTTTGCCGGATTGATTACTCAGATCACCAGAACCAGCCTCTATCGTAACAGGGCCCGTAACACTGCCAATTTGACCGGAATTATTATTTAAACCCTGACTATTTAGCTGTACAGCCTGATTGGCAACAATCTGACCCGCATTGTTATCAATATCCTGATTGATCTGTGCCGATAGATTGCCTTGTGTATTGATCAATCCAGATTGATTCAATAAGCGATCAGCCCCTAATTGAATATCTCCCTGTGCCTGTAACAAACCTGCCTGATTTTCGAGTGTTCCTGAACCACTATTAATGCTCAGTACATCATTCACACTAGCGATTTGACCTTGGTTATTATTAAGTCCTAGACTTTGTATCTGTACTGCATTATTGGCAATAATCTGTCCAGCGCTATTATCTACAAGCTGATGAGCTTGTAGATCAATTCTATCTTCTGAACTGATTAAACCGGATTGGCTATTGACCTGTTCAGCATCAATCTGGATATTGCTTTTCGCTTGTAAAACACCAGACTGATTATCTAAGGCACCCGCGCTACTATTCACAGTCAATGCATCATTAAGGCTGACAATTTGACCTTTATTGTTATTGAGCCCTTGGCTATTCAAACTAACTTTCTGGTTTGCAGCAATAATACCACTTTGATTATTAATATCTTTTATTGCTTGAATATCTAAAGTGGTTTGACTATTTAGTTGCCCTTGCTGGCTATTATCAACTTGATTTGCGTTGAGTTGCAAAGCACGTCCGGCAATCACCTTCCCGGTTTGATTATTCAACAGGCCTTGGCCTGCATTCAGAGTAATATTACCTTGTGCACTGCTGATCTGACCTAAATTATTATTAAGGCCTTGGGCTTTAACCTGAACGCCTTGATCAGCAGAGATTGTCCCTTGCTGGTTATTGATTTCTTTCTGGCTCTGCAAATCAATTTCCGCTTGAGAAATGATTTGTCCTTCAGTGCTATCAATCGATAATGCTTTTGCTGTTAAATCAGTTTTTGCCTGTAATGTACCCGCTTTGTTGCTTAAGGCCTGATTTCCGGTATCAACAGTTAAACCACCTTGAATGCTACCAATCTGTCCTTGATTATTATTTAATCCCTGACTGTTTAAAGTGACATCTTGATTGGCAACTATAGTGCCTGTTTGGTTATTAATCAGTCCAGCACTCATGATATTGAGTGCATCCTGTGCACTGATTTTCCCATGCTGACTGTTATCTAAAGCATTCACTTGTAGGTTCAAACCAGCGCCACTCAGCAACTGACCTGCTTGACTATTATCTAGGGTACCATTGAGCACCAGATCCAATGCTGAACCATTGCCCGACTGAATGATTCCAGCCTGATTGATTAAGTTTTGTCCACTGACTTGCAAAGTCGCATTCGTCGCAATCTGTCCAGCGTTGTTACGAATATCCCCTGAACTTAAAATATGGCTATTGCCTAAAGAACCGATAATACCAGAATCATTATTAATTCCTGCTGCTTGTAGACGAAGTTCAGTTCCAGCCTGCAAAGAACCCGCTTGGTTAGAGAGCTGACCTTGACCTGCATCAATCGTCAATGAACCATTTTTACTTCCAATTTGACCTTGGCTATTATTTAAACCTTGGCTTTTTAGCGTAATATCTTGATTGGCAACCATAGCTCCCGATTGGTTGTCAATCGCTTGCACAGCATCAATATTCAATACGCCTTGAGCACTAATTTTACCTTGCCCACTATTCTTGACCGAACCTGCTTGAATGACCGTGTTACCACCGCTTGCCAATTGTCCTGACTGACTATTATCGAGTAGGCCACTGAGCTTGAAGTTAAGATCAGCACCACTTTGCAGTAAGCCGCCCTGATTATTAAAGTCCTCTCCAACAAAGCTTAAGGTTGTTCCAGAAATAATTTGGCCTTTGGTATTATTCAGCCATTGCTGCTGCATATCCAATTTTGCTTGAGTAGCAATGACACCTTGCTGATTATCAATCCCTTGCGCTTTTAATGTTAAATCTTTGACAGATTGAATATGACCTTGCTGGTTACTCAACACACCAGAACCCGCATCAATGTTGACAATATCTTCAACACTGCCTATCAGACCTGCATTGTTATTTAAACCTTGGCTGCTGAGTAAAACTGCCTTGTTAGCAACGATCTGACCTGCACTATTATCAATATCCTGAGTGATTTGTGCTTGAATCGCGCCTTGTGTATTGATCAACCCCGACTGGTTACTTAACTGATTTGCCTTGATCTGGATATCTTGAGCTGACTGTAAAGAACCCGACTGATTGATGAGTTTCCCTGTACCCGCATCTAGCGTTAACCCACCTTGTACCGAACCAATTTGCCCACCGGTATTATCCAGTCCTTCTGACTGAATCCCAACATCACTATTGGCAATGATCTTGCCAGATTGATTGTTGATCACGCCTAAACTGGTCACGGTTAATGCATTTTGTGCAGAAATAAGTCCATCTAAGCGATTATCAACAGCACCCGCCTGAATAATACTATCTTGACCTGCATAGATTTTGCCTGATTGGCTGTTATCCAATAATCCTTGTATTTGTAAATTTAGATTCTGGCCTTGTGCTGAGCTCAACTGACCGCCCTGATTGTTCAGACTGCCCGAAGTAATATAAAGTGCCGTTGGACTCTGAATAAGTCCGGATTGATTATTGATCTGTTCTTTCACAGCGAGTGTAAGCGGTTTTAATGTTCCGCGTTGAATCATTTGACCTTTTTGATGGCTCAAACTATTCGCAGTCAAGTTGATCTGATTCGCCGAAGTGGTTGCACCATCTAATACAACTTGCCCACCCTTCAATAATAGCTGTCCATTACTGAGAATCTGGCCTTGTGTTCCTTGCAATTGATCGGCAGTGATATTCAGTTGCTGATTCCCTGCATGGATAATCTTTCCAGCTTCATTATTTAGAGCAGAAGTGTTCAAGTTAATTGAGGATGCATTACTGCTAATTTCACCAGCTTTATTATTTATACCGTTTACAAAGTTTAGAGCAAATTCATTATTGCCCGTATGCTGGATTTTACCTTGACTATTATCTAGCTGTTTTGCCGTAAGGATGAGGTCCTGACTACTCAATAGGCCTTGCTGATTATTAATCAAATTCTGGCTAGTCAGTTTAATTTGATCCTGAGCAACTACGGTTGCAGCCTGAGTTGAAATATCAATACCGGCGTTCAGTGCAATCGACTTCGATTGTAATTGTCCCTGTGCTGCATCAATCTTCCCAGTTGCATCCACCTGTATATTGCCACCTGCGAATGTTTGACCATGTAATCCTGCTTGATCAACACTGATCGTAAGATCCCCAGCATCACCAACTTTGCCTTCACGATCTAGGCCCGCGGCAATTAAACCATCCTGTACATGTTCTAATGCTGAACTGGTAATCTGGACATTTTTTCCAGCCGCCAAAGAACCAGAGTTTTGGATCGTTTTTCCGGAAATCGTTAAATCTTGATCTGCATAAACACTCCCCGTGTTTTTAAGTTGATCATGCTGTAACTTTATTGATTTCGCTTGAATCTGACCTTGAGTATTATCAAACTGCTGAGCAATACTGTTTAAATTTTGCTGAGCTGCGATAGATCCTTGATTGTTATTAACCGTCACATGTTTCTGATTAATTTGATTTGCAACAATTTGTCCAGCAGTATTATTAAGTGATTGGCTATCTAAATTTAAATTGGTTTTAGCCTGAATGAGCCCCTCAGTATTATCAATCGCTTTATTCGCTTTAATATTTACAGCTTGGTTTTCTGAATACACAACACCTGACTGGTTCTTCAAATCACTTGCATTAACGTTGACAGTTGCTCCACTAGCAATTTGTCCATCAACATTATTCAACTCACCAGTTACAGCTAAATCAAGCTGTCCAATTGACTGGATTTTTCCGCCTTTATTGTTGGCAGACTGAGTTTGAATATTGAGCGTGCTATTAGACGCAAGCTGGCCTTGTTGGTTAGTAAAACTTGAGGTTTGAATACTGGCACTTTTAACGGTAAGCTGACCTTGGTTATTATTAAAGCTATTTCCTTTAATATTGATAGCACCTAAATTAAGCTGACCACCTTGGTTATCTAAACCATTTTGGCTGTCTAAATCTACACCACCATTGGCAACAATTGCACCTTGATCATTATTCAGCACACCTGACACATGGATAAAACCAGTATCGTAAGTTTTTGGAGTTGTATCTACTGGAGTTACAACACCTAAACTTCCACCATCAAGTGCCTGATCATCAGGAACGGTTGGTACTGTCGTGCTACCTCCGGTGTTACCCGTACCGCCACCAGTATTACTCTTAGCAATTCCAATTTTACCGCCAAGGTTTGTCATTGAACCCGACTTTAAATCAAGCCCTTGTATGCCTGTTTGTTCGATAGAGCCACTATTTTTTAGATTTTTAGAATTAATCGCTATTCGAGCAGCGTTTAACGTACCGCTGTTGGTAATCGTATTCTGGTTTTGGAGATGTAACTCATCGGCACTACTGATTAGACCAGAGTTATTTAAATTTTGGCTCTCAACTGAAATTTGTGAAGTTGCGCTACTGATATTACCTGTATTCTGAATGTTTTGAGCTTTAAGTTGCACCTGATCTTTATTTGCAATCAAATTTCCACTATTGACCAGATCACCTTTTGCATTCAGGGTAAGGGTGCTTTGAGTACTGTTAATCGAGCCAGCATTACGGACACCTAATCCTTGCTCTGTTCCTACTAGAAAGATTTTACCAGCATACATTCCACCCAGTTGGCCTACATCTAAGGCAAAGTTCGGCTGAGGTGTAGAAGTAGGCCCTGTAGTTGCTGTAATTTGAGGAGTAACTTGGTCTTTGACTTGAATATCATTTTGTCCAAGTACCGTGTTAAGTTCATTGGCATATAGCCCCGCATTGACCTTTAAGGCACGTGTATAAATATCGGTATAGGGTGTTAAGCTTCCATTTAAGCCTTTACCTTCAATCGTAACTTGCCCTTCACGGACACGGAATGATTCAAGATAACCTTGATTCATTACCGCTTGTCCAGTTGTTAAAGTAAAACGGTCTGCGTTAATCACACCACAGCCATCACAAATTAGACCTGAAGGGTTTGCGATCACGACTTGAGCTTGTTTTCCGGCAACTTCGATATAACCTTTAAGCTGACTTGGGTTACTGCTATTAACCTCGTTCAAAATAACTTTGGCTTCACCTGTGGCAAGCCAAGGGTTGCCTTGTACCCATCCACCAATCTGGGTTTGAGTATTATTACGCGAGTTATTTAAAATCGCGCCTTCTTGCCCAACATCAAACTGCGTATAGGTATTCCGCGAAACCCCACCCGCACTAGGTGTCTGAATATTGACTTGAGTTGTTCCATTGGCACTATTTAAAATAGTTGGCTGCTGTGATGTCGGAGCACCTTTGTCTGCAACGATTTGAGTTCCTGCAACACTACTCATTGGCAAGCTGATCACCAATGCCCCTAAACAACCAATAACTGCAAAGTTAAGTGGATTTAATTTTTTATAATGAATAGGTGGAACAGAAGACTCCACCGCACCTGTTTCCATTGTTCCCTGACTTTGCCCTGCTTGCTTAGTTTTACTTTTTACAATCTCGGCAACAGCAATAAACATACCGCGAGCATGACTAAAAATAATACGGTAACGGTTCTTATTCATTTTAAAATCTCACTAAATCTTTTTTTAATACAATTGATTGCGTTCAGGACCTTTGAACTTAAATTAATAGGTCCAGTTCACGCTAAATCCAGTCGTGTAATCATCCGTTTCAAAGTGATCTGGCTTTTTCAAAGGTGCTCCGACAAAAGCGTCATAATTCAAATGCAGAGGAGCAATTTGTCCACGCAATCCAACAACTGCACCTAATAAACTGGTACCCGGTAAAGGGTTTGGATAATGCGCGGTTTTTCCACCCACCTCTCCATAATCAATACCGGCATACCATGAATGTGGTTTATTCATGATTGAGCCACTCAGCTCATTGCGAACTAAAAAGCCATTATCTGCCAACAACGTTTGCTCACCGTCAAAACCTCTTACGGTATAACGGTTTCCAATCGAGAAGCGGTCTTGTGGTGTGAGAGGTTTATTACTGTGCTGGGTACGCCATTCTGCAAGATATTGCAGGTTCTGTTGCCCTACTTTAAAAGGAACTTGTAAACTGGCATTGGCTTGTAAAATTCCGACATGTGTATAAGCTTCACCAAAGCTTTCTTCTGGTGCTCTCATTGCATTCAGCCAGCCTGTACCACGCTTATAAGTCACATTACCGCTTAAAGTGGCATTAGAAAAATATTCGGTATGATCGAGACTGGCTTTCCAGCCCGCCGTTTTTCGGCGTTGTACTTCTACTTCAACATCATTGATATAGTTTTGTGATTCACGGTACCAACCACCAAAACCTACGGCAGTTTTACGATGCGCATCACGATAAATAATTCGGGATAAATCTGCATTAATGAGTTCGCTTTTACCGCTGTATTGATAGGTCTCACTGCTTCCAGCGACTGTTTGTAAATAGTTAGAGCGGCTATAACTGGTTGAAAATAACCAATAATCAAATGGAATGGTATAACTTGCATAAAAGCCATCTGTACCATGCTTACCAGAGCCGCTACCACCTAAATCATGGTTATAACTAACGTAAAACAAATCATTTAAAGTCAACACATGATCAAGTGACAAAGTCGCTGTACCTTGATATTTTCCAGTAGCATCAGAACCTGAATCATCAATTCCCACATGTAAGCGATAAGGTTTAGCCTGTTGCCATGCAAGAATCACATCACTATAGCCTGGCTCACTTTTTTGTTCTGCTGGTTGGATTTTAAAATCAGCCTCAACCGTAGGTACTCTTTTAAAGTTTTCTAAGCCTTGCTCCATATCACGAATATTTAAAAGCTCACCCGACTTCATCGGTAAGGCGTTCCATAAATGAGCACGTTTTGAAGTACCTTCGGCAAACTTAATCTGATCAACTCGGCCCGGAATAACACGAACGCGAACCGTGCCAGATGCGATATTTTGCTGAGGAAGCAAAACTCGTGTTGTGACATAACCATCTGCAATAATTTTGTTTTGAACAAGATCAAGTGCCTGATTGAGACCATTTACACCCAAGCAACGTCCAATAATATTGTTCTTACCAGTCGTAATCACATTAAAATCTGATATGAATTGATGAGCTAAATCACCTTCTAAAAGTATTTTTTTAATTTCAAAACAAGGTGTTTCACTATTAGAGCGTAAATATTGTAATTGCTGAGCTGAAATTTTATTTTGTTCTTGCCCCAGATTGACATTCACATTGGGCTGAATTTGTTTTTCTAGCGCTGTATCACGTTGTTGTTGACGAGTAGACTGATCAGCCTGAATTCGCTGTCGAATCGGGTCATCAGGATCGGCAGCAGAAGTTAACCCAGCAAGAGCTGATAAGGAGATAAATAATACTGTTTTATTAAATTTGTTATAGTTCAACATATTTAAATAATCTGTGACTTATATCAAACTAATTTTAACAAAAACTAAATAAAGTGGAAGTGTTTTTTATACAGAACCGTCTGCTCAGTAAAAATTCCGATGAAAAGAACAGAATAGTAAATTCACCCATAGCCTAATGGGAATAAGCTATGGGTGAACCAACCCCTTGCCTCAATTCAAAGAGGTTTGGCCATAGATTATGGATTAGGCAACACAATCTATAAGTTGTAAAATATAACGTTGAATTCTATCAAGAGACAATATGGCGATAATTTATAAAATAAAATGCATATGTTAGAAATGATGAGATGTGTTTTAAAAATTAGAACTCCTTTAGAACTTAAAAAATTCATTCAAAACAAAAAATGTATGAGTTATATAGCTTAATTTATGGGTTACATGGGGAGTTGGTGAAGCTAGATAATCACTTTTTATAAGGCTAACTTGCCTCATCAAATTTACTTGATTAGGATAATCAACCAAAATGCTGGGATCATACATATTTGAAAAAGTCGAACCCCAAGGAACAAGCGATACGCTCCACCGCAATCAGACTATTTAATCAAGAAAGCTTCACCGCTGTAGGCATGGATAGGATTATTGCCGAGTCGGGCGTGTCAAAAATGACTGTTTATAAATATTTTAGCTCTAAAGAGAATTTAATAGTCGAATGCCTTTAGTTTTTACATGATGAAATGAAACGGACTCTTTTAGATCAAATCAAATATAGAAAATCTCCTCAGAGTCGATTAGAAACGACCTATTTTTGGTATATGGATTTAATTCTTAATATAAACTTCAAGGGTGATCTATTCCAAAAAGCAAGAACAGAACTCCTTCCACACTATCCATCAATACAGCCAATCTTAAATTTGCATCGGGATTGGTTCTGCCAACACACTCTTGCATTGTTTGAGCAACTTAATTTGGAAGAACCAGAAAGCTTTACACACTTATTCATTTCTATTTTAGAAGGGATGATGAGTGACGCAACCTCAGATAAAGAGATGATTAATCCACAAAAAACATGGGACTTTATCCAGACCTTGATTGATTTAGAAGGAGCAAAGAAATAAGTAGATATCATTTCAAATTTCACTAAAGAACACTCTTGGCTAAAATTTGCTTTTCGCCCTTTTAAAATTTTACAGTTAGAAACATTTTAAACTGAATAAAAAACAGACAAAAACTTTACATTTATAGTAATTCTTAATGTATTCCCATAACAGTTTACCTACAACTGACCAGGAGAAATACATATGTTTAATAACCTTCTAGGATCGACAGATACCGCGGCTTTACTTGGTTTCATTGCATTTCTTATTTTAATTCTCATGGGTTCCAACGCTAAAAACGCTGGAGTTCTTTATAGTATTTTCAATGTTTATCAGTATTTTAAAAGTAGAAAAATAGAATATTTAAAGAAACAACTAACCTCTCCTCTTGTTGAAGAAGAGGACAAAAAAGATTACCTATATCGGTTAAGTGCTGTAACGCTTCAAAAAGAACTCAATCTCAATGAAAAGGATTTACGAAAACTACGATACCTCAAGCGCAAGATAGACTGTGAGTTTGCGGCAAGACTTTATAAAAACTGTGGGAAATTATTCGAGTTTGATTCCGAAAAAAATCAACTTAAACCTATTAAGCCCATTGATCCCAAAAAGGCCAAACGATTAGAAACAATTGGAGCAGGTCTTTTCTTTGCTTCAGGTCTATTTGCATACGGGTTTATGCTTTACATGCTCTATATGGTTAAGGTACCACTTCACAACTTAACAGATATTTTGACTTGGGCTGGTATCAATTATTTTTTGATGTTTGCTATCATTTTTGTAGGTATGAAAATACTAAAGTTCTTTATGAAACAATCAAATGCTTTAAAGCTCCTTGAACTGTCTGAAAGAAATTTAGATGTACCGCTTAATCAAAATCAAATGAGAAAAACAGAAGAAAAATAGTGACCTAACGAAATGCAAGCAACCATTAGGTTGCTTGCATTTTTGAACCATCATTTTAATTCTCTATTCACCCAATACAAATGATATTGCTTTGCTTCCCAATGCTTTAACCACATCAAAAGTAAGTTCAAGTCCTTTTTCTAAGGCTGTCGTTTTTATTTTTTCCCAGACAGGTTTGCTTCTAATTACATCTAATAATTCATGCCCCTGCCAAGTCAAATCATTCACAAAAACATCATCTATTCCATCAAGACTTTGTAGAACTTTTCCAGTGATGAAACCAGCTTCAATTAAAAGAGTTGTGTTACCTAAAATAAGAGTCTCGTCTTCAGCTTTTTCTAGATATTCATCAAATCTATCTTCTTCAGTTGCGATTAAAATTGCTCGAATAACATCCCAATCTCTTTTCATATTCATCTCTAAATTACACAATAAATTTAGCTTATCATCTGTTAATCACTTTATCTCTGTTTAAAAAGAACACAACGACAAAGCATGTCGTTGTATAAATTTATACTCATCTTTTAAATGACAAATTATAAAAAACTTCTACCTTCCTTATTTTTTAAGAATCAATCCACTACCTAGGCACTTTACGCCTATCCCTTTTTGCACTGATATAGTATTTGAATGTAATATCACAGCCTACGTCATTGTTCCTATTCATCACTACTATAAAACTCTTTAATAACATCTAATAAGTTTTGATCCAACTGGTGGACCAATAAATGGTTGTTGTTGGGTAAGCAGGGTTTATCCTATTGTTTGTTCCAATATTTTTTAGATGACATAAAAAAACCACATCCGTAGATATGGTTCTAATATAAGTAATACCTTACTTTAAAACTTAAGGAAAAGTGACCATTGCCAAATGACTCAGTAAGTTTTCCTTTGTAACACCAGAAAACTCAATTAAATATTGCCCATTTTCTGTTGTAGGTTTATGTAATCTAAGCCCCTGAGTAAATGAATATCCAAAATCATCTTTCACTCTACTAACCAGATGGTCAAAAGCTATCTGATTATTCATTTTTAACAGAAAATGTTCTGCGCCTAGTTTTTCAATTTCATATGGCATATCGCCTTCCTTAACCGTTATTTATTCAAACTTATAAATGAAGACAAATAAATGTTTTTCAATCCTCCAATTAAAATTTTAATAATATATAAACCTTATTACTAAAATTTATCTCTATATTTTTTTAAGGGAATAAAAAAGCCACCTCAGAGGGAACAGGGCAAAGGTAAACATCCAATAGTCTCAGCATATTCATACTGCTTAAGCTAATAACTTAAGCTATTATTCTTAATGCCTGTTCCAGTCCTCTCTGCTTAATCGTAGCCCCCATCCCAAACCAAGCTGAATTAAATCGATGATCTCGGCTCATTGCACGGCGCTCATGATCTACAAATTCGGTTATACTACAAAGCAAACCATAAGCCGTATTTTTAGCTGAACTTAACTCTGCTCCTCGTCCATGCCCATTGAACATTTCCATAGCTTTAGACATTGCTCGTCCATTCGGTTCAGATTTGGAGTTTGATTTTTTGTCCATTGATGCTGCTTTAAGATAATACTGAATAATACTTTCCTCCTGATCTGTAGCACTCATCATCGTATTATTAAACACCGCATCAAAATAAGTAGCTGCTTCCTGCTGAGTTATTTTTCGTTGAGTTAGCTTTTTCATTTCATACATATGTTCATCCCAAGTTTTAATAGAAATACCTAATTGCTGCTTGATTTTCTCTGCATCAAACTTGGTACTGTGAGGAACTTTCACAACACCCTCTCCACTGTTTTGTCCTCGTATCGCAATACTCAAAGTGTTATTACATACCACTCGAACACTGGTGAATTGCGCCGTGGTGGCTAACGTGCCATCACAAGCAGTTGCCAATAAAATGTAGCCGTTACTGACATCCTTACTTTTCAGTGCTGCCGATTGTCCTGTACGTGCCAATGCCCAGAACTTACGTCCACCTTTCAGTACCCCCGCTGTTTCCAGCTCAAAGCCCGATTGCTCTGTTAGGTCTCGGTAAAATTCTAATATCTCTTTGGGCTGGACTTCCTGATAACGCTGACTCACTACTGATAACGGTGCATGAGTATCTGAACGATAAAGTACTCGCTGTTCTTCATAAGGCATCAAGATATTTTGTCCTCGTTCATTCTTAGCCATATAACTAACATTGGATGAGTCAATCCTCCAATCCATACCCGCCTGCTGTGCCCATATTTCAATTGGTTGGTTCTGAGGGAGTTGATTACCTAAGCCATGCCACGGGGTTTGACCAACGAATGCCATAGTTTCTATTTGATGTGCCATGAGTGATTTCCTTTATTAAGTGATTTAAATAATTTGAATGTTGTAAACGATGAGAATTACGAGAAGCCTGATTGCTGGATTTCAAAATGTTCCAGACATTGCTCACACTGATAATGCAACGTCACCATGTTGTCTTGATGCTGGACATAGAGTAGAAACATGCCACCGATAACCAAGCCCACAAAGCCGCCCACTAAAGGGTGAAGAGGACTGCGTTTTGACAACTGCATACAAGCCGCCGCAAGGGACATCGGTGAAAAAGATGAGAGTTTCGTAAATATTCCTTGTTGAGCCTGTTCAGTTCTCCGTAATGTGATGTGTAATGAGTGACAGTAAGGACACTGGTGCATGTACTTCTTCCTTAAATACTAGACATAAAAAAGAGCCTGCGGATTCGCAGGCTCTTTTTGTCTTGGTTAAATTTTATTGTTTACTGGCTACGCTGTTTGTTTTTACAGTCAGCAACAGCTTGGGGTATGTAACTTAAACTCGGGTGACAAGGATCACTTCGCCCCGGAATATAAATACCTCCAAATTTTCGAGGTTTTACACCAATGAAAGTGACAAAAGTGCTATTGGTCGTATAAGGAATCCGTGCCACAGTGTTATAAGCACTTGGACCAACACTACCCAGTGCTAAAACCTGTTCACATTCATTAAACATTGATGCTTTAAATGTTCTTCGGGTTCCATTAACTAAAACAGTCTTATAAGTACAAGTCACTGGCCCGGAATATCCTGCCTGTTCTACTAAATATGCTGGTATTTCATGGGGTTTAAGATCCACTGCATACGCTGAAATACTGATTACTGCTACCCCAAACCCTAGAAATAGTTTTTTCATTTGATCACGCTCTATTTCTTAATGGATTACAAAGTACAGGTAAGTTCAACACTGTCGATGGTCTGTTTCGTTTTAATATCGAACATGTTTTGCATGAGTAGACATTCACCAGTATTCGTGTTCGCACTGTAGAATATTGCTAAAACATATTTCTGTTCTGGGCCATATTTCATCACTTGCCAGCCTGTCCAATTTGATGGAAGTGAGGTTACCTTATTGCCATCAGTAATAGAGAACCAATAGTCAGTGTTACTTTCCCATGTCTCCTCAAGGGTATCTTCCCATTCTTTAGGAAGCTGATTCACTTCAAATAAGCCACAAGATACTTTATCTGAAGTGATGCATTTACCACTATCCATATTGGTTGTATATAACCCATGACCAAGGGCTTTACCTTTAGTACCGTCCTCTGATTTTTGGGTAGAATCTGCTTCTTTTTCCTGCACTCCTAATACAGGTTCACTGCTTGCCTGAATCACAGCTTCAGAGGTAGCAGGTACAGAAACAGAGGCTGTAACTGTTGTTTCTGATTTAGGCTTTAAAAACTTGTCATAGCCGACCCATCCTGCAAGTACCACTACCAGTGTAGATAAAACGCCAGTAATAAAAGTCTGAATATTTTTAGGTTGTGATGTCATCATGCTTCCCCCTTTCGGTTTCATGAATTTGCTTCATTAATGAGAGCAATTCGGCAGCTCTCTCATTTGGGTAATATGTATTTAAAATTTCTTTATTTATGGTTTTCCGGATTGAGGTCAGCTTGATCAAAAGCAGGGACTTCATCTTTGTCAGTAATGCTTGTCACTGCTGTATTATCAGGACTAATTGAATGACTGCGAGCCGCTTCAAGCATCTGTTCGGTTTGTTCATCCTGAACACGGTCATAGGCATAAAACAATGCAAATGACAGCATAAAAATCACTGCATAAGCCGTGTACCATTTCCAGCGCCGTTTCAACCGTTGGGTATTGATCTTCATCAACTACACTCCCAAATAGGCTTTTAATACAGTTCTGGCCTGATTGATCTGCTGTGCCTGTTGTTCAATGAGCTGTTGTACTGACTCAGGTAAGGTCTGATATTTATCTGGATGGAACTCAGCCATCTTTTTTCGGTAAGCAATTTGAAGGGTTTGTTCAGTAAGTGAATGAGGTGGGATTTCAAGAAGTTCGCATGCTTGTAGTTGTTCGTTATTCAGATCAGGAACTATTGTCTGTTTTGTTTCCTCCGCTAAACATTGATAGATAACTTTAACAAGGTCTGGAAAGGCAGCTCTAGAGACGTTGGATACACGGCACAGATGGGTCATGAAAAGGTCAGCTTGATCCTTTTCAACTTGACCAAGACCCATGGCATAGACCAGTTGTTCAATCATCTCCCTACGGAAGTTATAAGCCAGCTTATCCTTCAGGTCTGCCAGACGATGTAACAAATCTTCATAATCAAAGCGCATCTGTTCATTCAGTAGTTTCTCTACATATTGATGTACTGCCTCATCATTCAATTTAGTAAAGTGATCGGATACGACTTCTTTCGATCGAGCATTCCATTGGTTCGTACTGAACGTAATAAAATAGGCAAACAGATCAATCATAATCTGCATACCTTTATCAATGTTTACAGTCGTCTGATGAGTTCCTTGTCTGCTCTGACAACATTCATTTAGGAATGCGACTAGGGTTCTTACAACACCTTTATCCAATTGAGTAAAGTTCAGCTCATCCTGACCATTGATCAAAATAGAACTGGTGATCATTCCAATATCTGCATCCACCCGCTGAATGTGTTCAAATAAATAAACCTGCTCATCTTCAAAATTAGCTTTATAAAACAATCCCTTTCCGGTGAGACACATCCCGACCTTGGCACTACCAAATACCGTGTCATCAATCAGTATCAAGACTTCATTGGGATTTACACCATGAGGTAGGTAGGTCATGGCACCTTGCAGCTTCTTATTAGGAATAATTGGGGCAAAATAAATGTTATCGCTACTTCTTAATAAAGGCACCCACTGGCTCTTCTGGATCAGGTCATTTATACGTGTCGACATGATACTTTCCCCTAGAAGAACCAGCGTATAAGAGCAGCGGGCCACACTAAAGCACCACCAAGTAAATAAGCACCAGACTGTCCCGGATACTCCCAAATGCAATACAGCCAGTAACCAATTACGATAGTGAAATAGAATGTAAAAAATGGATGTTTCATGATCAAAATTCCTAAATTGAGTTGCATAAACCCTTCCCGTTGCCCGAACAGGCAACAGGAAATGAGTGCTTCAATGATTTGTTTAAGGTTTTAAATAATTAGTGTTAAAGCTTATCTACGCATTGTTGACCTGACTGATACATCACACGGTCTAGATCATTTGGAAGATAGGTCATCCGTTCGATCTGGCGCATAACCTTGCGACCATAGTGTTCTTCAACCTTGTCATAGACACAGGAACAATAGCTGCGGCTGCCACCCATGTTGTAACAGCCCTGCTTCACGCCCTTTTCAAACTGGGAAGAACAACCATTTAGGATCAGAACACCGATACCTAGTACACCCATCAAAATTTTATTTATCATCGTTATATCCAGTGACTTGGTCATGGAGCTTAGGCTTTTTTTCGGCAAATTGAGGCCCTGCCACGGTGTATCTCACATGACATTTTTTAAAGTTAAATTTTTAGACGAAAAAAACTAAAGCTTGAGGAACTAGACGTTCATCAAACCCTATTAAAAACTAATCGGGGTGTATAAAAAGAATATGCATAGCCAACTCCTTTATATTTGGAGTTCTGCCAAAGCATTAGAGAATTATGGTGGCAGAACGAGAAAGGGTTAGCAGACCGGATTGGATTGACACCGGCACACTCGAAAGTGTCCCTCTCCCGTCCTACCGCAACGGGAGGAGACGAGATGTACCCTCAGAATTATTCCTCAGAAGGAATAACTCTGATGCAACCCAATAAAACGGTCTGCTAAAACCGACTGGCAATGTAGGCCAGCAGGCAAAGGATAATGTGCAATATTTAAGGTGTCAATGATCTATCGACTAAGTCGTAAAGTGATTGTTATTGTTTTTCATTAGATTAAGTTATTAAACTAACCAATAGGTAAATTTAAGGATGGTTCAGTGTTTCGGTTAAAGTGTCTTGGTGGTCCGCTGTATGGGCAGGAATATTCTCATGCACAGGATGATTTTATTTTTAAAGACAAACAGACAGGAAAGCAGACGCGTTATCGAAAGCAGGCTTTAGACTTCACCCCACCCCAAGAGTTCTTTGTAGCAGAGTCAATTTCTAAAACTGTGGCCTACAATCTCGCATTGCAATTGATGAAATAACCTCATAAAACGCATTCAAAGATGTTTAATTTAGAGTTCAAGAGAGGACTTTACCACACCAAATTCATCGTTTTTACTGCGCACATGCATATCAACAATTGTATTAAAAAACATTGCTTTACACCTAAGTCCGTACAATTTTCAAGGTCTGTTTTCAGATTTACAAATGACTTAAAACAACTGCTGACATGCATTTGGTTTGCAAAGAGATGGGTATACCTTCTAGATATAAAATACCGATTTAATTCTTCTTTGCTTTAGCTTCATAAGAAGACTAATTCAGTTATTTTTTACGGTACTGACACATCATACGAGATAAAAATTACCGAGTCCAGTTCGTTAGAAAAAGAACATTTTTATCTGCTTAAGTCCGTATATCGGACTCATCCAAATATGCTCGTATTTCCGAGAAGGTTAAAACAGTCGTATAGAAGTAGGCAAAACATGAACCGAGTTTAGGTTTTAAATTATTTATATATTTAATATACAAATATCTATAGAGACTAAATCTAAACGTTCTCATCTCTCTCAAGTAAGCCACCTAACCTATGTAACCAACAACTCAGTTATCTAGTCAATACATACAATCTAGTATTCCAGATGAAATATCCCTTGGATATATTTCATCCATAATATACATAACCAGAGTTTAGTTCTCCCCTATCTCTCTGCTCCCCAACATTCGAACAACAGGTAATCCGATCTATCCCATGGCTGGTGGGACAGATGCCCTATTCAGTCGATGCAGCTTACCCATGCATGAAAGCGACTAGCGACACCTCCTATTAATTCTTAAATGCTCATTGAGGGCACTGCTCAAACAGTGTCCCAAGATGAGCTTTGTCTAATTGATCCAAATACATCATGCCACTTTCCATTAGGTATATATCTATGAACCACTGCATTACTAAACCTAACTTAGCTTCCACTGCTGGGCAATGGTCTTTAGACGACCTAGAAGCACTTCAGTTACTTGACCAAATTCAGGAAGATTATTCTTGTTATGAGGTGAATAACGATGAAGGTGACCCAGTTGAATTTCGATTGCCTTCTCATCCTGAAACTCAGTGTTTTATTGACCGCTTACAGTTGGGGATTCATTGTCGCAAACAGCATCCTTTAGCTTCATTGCGAACGACTAAAGGTATTCAGGGCAATAAGAAACTATCCGTGCAATATGCCAAAGACCTTCCAGTTCAATTGATTGCAGCATTGCCTTCAATCTTCTCCATGCCTGTGTCTGACACCTATACTGTGAGCGTAGAGTTAGAAACCATCCATTCAGCCATTCAAGACTTATCGGATACAGAGAGATTCGTTCTAGGTACATTCTCTTCAACTAGTGTTTATACCAACGAACAGGCTCAAGCTTACGTAGATGCCTTGAATCGATTCCAGAGCCTATTGAATGAGAGCATGAGCAGCGCTAAAGTCCGTAAACGATTGCATAACCGGAAAGACAGTCGTTTAAAGACCAAAGAGAAAATGATAGAGCTTGTTCATGCCCTACTCCATGTACATTCAAAAATACTCGTTGTCCGAGTAGACCTCGGTATTATGCGAACTCCAGAGAGTCTGATAAATCACCATATTTCATCTGATCAATGGAAGTCTGAACAAGATAGCCAATTTATTCTAAAAGCGCTTGAGCGACTTAATGAGAATGCTAGGATGAATCGGATGAAGCATGCGTTGGGTTATATCCATCGCATTGAATACGGCCCTCAGAAGGGCTTCCACGTACACGCTTATTACTTCTTTGATGGGCAAGACCATTGGGCAGATATCACTTGGGGACAATACATTGCCAAACAATGGCGACACGTGACCAATAACCAAGGCTCGGTATTTATCTGTAATATGAAGAAAGAAGATTACCGTTACTGTGCTTTAGGGATGTTGGATTATTCTGACGTAGAGATGTTAAAAAACCTCGAACAGAGTTTTGATTATCTCTGCAAGAATGATCAGTACTTCCAATTTACGACACAGAAACGCATCCGTGGATTCCGTATCAGTCAGCCTCCTAAAATCCCAGAGGTTAAAATGGGATGTCCCCGAAAGCATGACCAATCACATCTCAAGCTCTCTTATGCCCTCTCTTAGTTACATGTTGAAGTGCATCAGCGGTCTATCGTGATCTGAGCCTTAGTCCGCCTAGAGAGGCCTAAGGCTGTTCAATAGAGCTGCCATACCCTGTCTCCTCAATTTAAACAATATTAGATTAGGTCGATAAAAGACACGTTAAATAACCCCCTAGTCAAACTCCACTCTCAGGTTAACAACGAGCAATAAAGCCTTATCTCAAGGCATAAAAAACAGCCCTAAGGCTGCTCACTTATTTAAAAAAATTAGTAATTTACTTGAGTACCATCACATCCGTTAAAACTTAATTTTTGTTTCACCTCTCTTAACTCACCATCAATTTTCGATAGAGTGGAATGAGCATTTAGTCCTTGCCCCTTCATATAAGTTACATACTCTTTTGGATATTTAGCTACTAACTCATAAAATCGCAGCTCATTCCTCAAAGAAATGCACTTTAGACGTTTCGATTCAATTTCTTCGGCTTGATTTAAATCCTGATCTTTATGTATTTCTTTAAATCTTAACTCTGCATGTTGAGCTATACTGCTCTCTTCCATAATCTTTAAATACTCATTTTCAAAGCTATCATTTTGGCCTGCAAAAATATTGCTCGATAAAGTTAGACTACCTATTAATAAAATTCGTTTCATTCTTATCCCAGCTTTTAAATATAGAAAACTCTTACCCCCTAACCTGTAAAAATTTAGTCACACGGATAACTTGTGTCTTTCAATTGATCTTTTATACGTAAATATAATGCTTTCTGGCTATTACGGAATTTCTTTATATCCTCTAATTTTGCGTCAGCCTGAATATTATTTCTCTTCATTAACTCTTTATAATCTGAGAAATTATTGATCACAAAATCAAGCTGATTCGTCCTAGTCTTAGCTAACTTACACCAACTACTCATTGATTGAATCTTTTCAGATTCTGGTATTTTGTCATCATTATAATCTCTAGAATCAGCAGCATTATTGTTGATAGCTTTCACAAGATCATTAGTTAATTGTTGATACTTTTTTTCAAATTCTTCACTACTTAAAGCAAAACAATTGCTCGCAAAAGTAAGACTTAATATAAAGCTTAATAATTTCATTATAATTCTCCTGAATCAATTCTAACCCCAGCATTATATCTATTAAAAAAATTAACTAATAACCTCTTAGTAATAAAAAGCACCCTAATGTACTAATGAATTAGAAAATTTAGTTAATCAGAAATTGAGGTTTTTACTGTCACACCTATTAAGAAGTATTTTTCTGAACCTTCCAAACAAGTAGCACTAGAAAAATTCGTATATACATCTTGTACACTGACGCCAGTAGTTGAGCTTTACTCTACGACTTAGGCTATCTCACTTACTAAGTATTGTTCTTTAAATAGAGTCATATAGATTTTGCATTTTAAAGGCTACTCGTATCTCGATATATGCAAATCTTGAGTAGCGTACGAATAAGCAGCAATAATAATTTCACATCACTTTTCATGATTCATTTCTTTTTTAATAAACATACAAACTAAGACTAGAATTAACCAAAGAAGGGATAAGTACCCCCATTGCTTTGCTTCTTTAGGAGCCTTCTCTTGCAGTTGAATAAACTTATCATTGAATTCTTTTGACGATAAAGCTGCATACTCTTCATGCTTTAAGCTCGTCATTTTAGTCGGGTATAAAGACTGGTCGAGAATTCTTCCAAACAGAATAATTGTCTCTTTATTCTGTTTATTAGCGAACTCATAAAGGCTTGAGGGAGCAGAAATCACTTTCAGCTGTACCGAAGTTCCATTATCAAGCAGAGAAACCGTCTTACCATAGATATAAAGCCCTCCACCACCATACTTGGTACTATCATATTCAACTAAAGAACCTTCTACTTCAACTAACTTAGCGTTAGCTATACGCCGTGTAATATTGTCGGAATATTCAAAGCGGCCAAACGTAATTATCAAAATGATAGGGAAAGTCCAGTATATACATGGTATCCATAATATCTCTATTCCCTTTCTAGAGAAAAAAAACATAACGATCGACAATATACTTTTAAACACTGTATTTCCTTAGCCTAAACTGCTATATCTCAATAAGTACTTAGCAGAAAAGCCTTAGCTAACATTTCTAGATATTTACTGAGGCTTAGACTTTCACACTTATCTTCTGATTTAAAATTATTTTAAAGTTCTTTCAATTATATCTAACAACCTAACTTTCTCGAAAAGTAAATCAGAAATTGCATCCAGTTTACTTTCTGGTGAACACCAATAAATACACAACCAGCGTTCAGTACCTCTACGATAATTTTCAACTTTCTGATCTAGATATCGTGAATCAGTTTGAGTACCTAAAATAGAAAAAGCTTCTTCTTCCAGCTCAAGCGATAGGTTAAGGATGTAAGTAATAACTTTAATGACCGTTTGTCCATCCTCTTGTTTTATCAATAACGTAGTATTAGATTTGTTTCCCCAAGCCTTATTATAAAAACGAATACCACCCCACGACTCGTACTTATTTTCAGATTCATAACCATCAATCATTTCATTAAGCTGCTGACTTAAGCTATCCACAACCTCACTAATAGTACTAGTCCGAAGCCGTTGAAGTTCCTCTATTTCCTTATAATGATCTAATATAAATTGTACACGATTCATATCTAAATTCTTTATCCGATAATAACTGTCTAAATGAAGTAAAAACTCACGAGCAAAGAGATTCCATTTATTCATTGGATTAGCCAGCATTTGCTCTGCCAAATATGGACGAATACTATTTACAATTTGTTGATACGATAAACCAAGCCAGCCTTTCTTCTCACTTTTCCCTGCAATACTAAGAATAACCCCTACAATTTGCTTATTCTTAGACTGATTTTTAGATTGAGCAAATTGGATGTAATCCTGAAAAGGATTATTTTGGTGATGATAAATTTTAGCTTCTAGCAAAATAAAACAGGTATCTGTTTCTATCCATAAATCAATACGGTTGCCCTGATGAGTAGCATACTCCCTTTCCAGCTTCACAATATTGCCTAGATCTAATTTACTCAGACTTTCCTCTTGCTGTAAAACATCACAGAAACCCTTCCAAAATAAATCACCAAGATCATGCGATTCAGTTGGGTTCAGAAAGAACTCTAATAGTTCCGTAGTCGGATTTTCGTAATGGTTACGAATTGCTGTATCAAAGAATGTTTTTTCCCGAGGTGGTATTTTATATTTCTTCGCATTTTTGAGCAGTTGCTTATAGTGTTCAAAGATAGATAACTGCATATTTAATCCATTAATCCCAAAGCATCAGTTGATCCCATCAATCAGAACCACGATAAACTGAATCAATGAAAAATCAAGTGCTTGAAATATTTTATCACGATGCAGTAAAGTTTCTTAGCATGCTACCGCCTTAATCAACTAAAGTAACAATATTTATCACTAAGCCCCTTACCGACTTCTCATCAAATTAAGCAATATTATATTTCAGCCCTTGAAATAGTTAAAAATAAAACAATCTATTTATTTTTCATACTTTAAAAGAGCAACACATGAAACTTGATCTAACAGATAAAGAACGTTTGTTTTTATCCAACCAATATGAAATCTTGGGTACCCTGAAGAAGGATGACCATTATTTACTTCTAGCTGAACAATTGAGAGAAGGACATAAATGGTTATATCAACACAGTTTTGATGCCCTTTATGAAAACCTTCCAGATGAAGATGCTGAGTTAGTACTCAATATCCTACAAGTTTATGAAGCATTAAAAGATAGTTATGATGCTCTGACTGATAAATCAAGTATTTCTATCCAAGAAGTAAGCTTTGCTGGTTTTGATGGAAATCGTGAGCCAGAACTTATGGGGTTTGTAGATGCTTTGAACAAAGCTCACCGCTTTTCTTCTACAATTGACGCTGGCGTACTTAACTCTCACTCTCCTAAAGCAGATAGATACCAGAATATGATTCAGAAATGGAAAGAACTTGATAAATCAAATACTTTATCAAAGGAACAAATTTTATATATTTTAAGCCGATAAAATACTCACTAAGTAAAGCCCTAACTGGGCTTTACTTAAAGGTTTAGGCTATCTAACTTGTGAGAATTTCTTTAACCATTTCAGATAGATTTTGCATTTTTGAATGCTAATCGCATTTCGATATATGCAAATCTCGAAGCCCAACCATAAAGCAAGATTATTATAGAAACAAAGAGCATTTTATCAAATGTAATAGCATTTTTTCTGAGTATAAACATCAACAAATAAATTATTAGTAGTGTAAAAAAAACTATACACATATATGCCATAGAGCAGCATAACGTATATGAAAGTAACTTTTTGATTTTTCTATTATTGAAGCTCCACGGCTGTAAGTTTGGGGGAAGTTGTAAACTATTACGTACTTCTACTAACACAACTTTTACAATTTTTTCCAATGAAAGTTTATTCTTTGTTAACTTTTCAAGAAGCCGATCAATCAACACTAAACCAACTAGCCATTTAAGAATGAAAAGAAGAGTTGGAGGAAGACTAACCAAATCTAAAACTAACTCTATTACGTTCATCAATATGTCCTCTTAAAATGTGAAAAAAGTAATTTATCAAAAAAATAAAAAATGCGTTGAAATACATGAGAAAGTTAAAAAATTCTATTAATTATTTCATTCAGCAGATCAAATAAGAAAAAATTCATGGAATGGACGAACTAAAGTTCTTTTTTTTTATGCATTCCACTTGAATTTTAAGTAGCCCAATTCCACTAATAACTTACACATCAAAAATCCCATTAAACAACTAAAATCACGACATACTGACTATGTATATAAGATGGTTTGCAAACATTAAAACTTCTTTTTCATCATTAACTTAGGGTTACACTATCCATTATTATCGCTTATATTACTTAATCTACTTTTTATTAAATTATGATACCAGAGTATAACGGTAATGAATAACAATGATATAGACAAAGCTATCGAGCATGCCAGAAATGAACTCTTTTCTATGGGATTTCCTTCTGACTATCAAGAAAATAACACCAGTAATGAGCTAATTCCTTATATCATTGAACAACTGGGCATCTATGAAAGATATATTCTTGACCGCTATAGCCATCAAAAGCGTGACTATATAGACCCAATCTCTATAGATCCTAATCACATCGCCAGCAATGTAAATAATGAAGCACTCAAATATGAATATTTATACGATAAGGGAGAACAAACTCGTGTCTTTACTCCCTATGATGACTATTTATATCTTAGGGATGAACTAGTAAAAAATCCTTTTGAAATTGGCAAAATGCCAGAAGAACTTCTTTTATCTTATTTATTTTGTTTATGTAAAGATACCCGTGAGATTTTATGGAATGGCGACATCCAAGCCTGCTTATCTCAAATAGAAAAAATTGAAAAAGCAAATAAATTACTTCAAGGACTTCTCAAAAATTCATCATACCTTTTATTCTCACCGGATGATTGCGGTATAACTAATCGTGAGATGATGTATTTCTATCCGTTAGGTCAACAAGCTAGATACGTAGCAGATCCTGACTTTGGCGAAGATATGATTGAGTTATTCAATAAAAATAAATCTAGCCAACTCAACGATTGGCATCGTATTTTATTTATTAACGTCATTAGAGAAATAAGCTGCAAAAAGAATAAAAAATGGAAATCAATCAATGCAATTGTTACTGATCCAATGGTAAAAAAACAATTTCATGTAATCATGAAAGAACAGCCCAAGCAGAATTTAGATTATGCTTTAGCCGGGCGTCGTGACTATAAACAACTATATTTACAAGCCAAAGACAGACTTGAAAAAGAACTAAAAAAGAATGCTTGGCTAAATTCTTATGCTTCCAATACGGAACGCCGTTCCTATGCTCAAGAAAGACTAAAACACTTAGATAAGTTAATCGCTGAGCAAGAAGCACTAGAAAAAAACTTTAAGCTTGGGAAATATACTTTTATAAAAAGAAAATCATATTCAAACGAAGTGATAAGAGAATGGATTGAAAATGATGAAGTCTTCATCAAAGAATTTATTCAAGCATAAGTAATATATTTTCCTACCTCACTCTCAGACTCCTCCATTCAAAATGAAACGATATCGAGCAGTATTCTAACTAAAGACTACTGCTCGATACTCTTGCGCAGTTCGTAAACTTCATTCTCTAAAATACTCACCAATTCACTATCTCCTGCTTAAGAGATTATTTTTTGCACAAGACTTTTTAAACTATAAAAAATAAACTAAAAATTAATATGGAAAATCATAATACTTTGATTTTTAAAAGAGTTTATTTGGATAATCATAGTCGACCACAAAAAGAACAAAACAGTAAATAACCATATATTTCAGTTACTTAAAAAACAAAAATATTTTTCCTCTCCATAATGAGAATCTAAAAGAATTATCGCTAAATCATTTGTAGGATTACTCACATCATCCCCCTACACAGGAACTAAGAAAGATTTTAAAGGAGAAGGATTTGCCAGCTCCTTCTCTCTTATCTAACAGAATGATGATGAGTTTCAGGCAGAGGCCCCTTAACTCATGTCAGACACGGATATGACAGAAATAATACAGCTAAGCAGGTAATCGCTTAGTCCAACAGCAGTAGAGAGATGATGGAGTTTAAAGCTAAGAAATTGAGGACATTGATCTGTGAAAATCAGGTCACCCTTGCACCATCTAATGTTTATCAGTCACGGTTTTTATACAGTGACTTTCGGTTAGATCGGATGCTGGATATACCCCGCTTTGTTCTGGAGTGTAATAAGACTCAGTTGCCAGCCGCAACGGTCAAACAGACAGATCAAGGGAGGGAATATTTTGAATGTGAGGACTGGTTCAGGCCATTTATCAAGACGCTTGATGACCTGATAAATACCAATCCTGATTTCTTAAAGCCTTTCGATCTGTGCGAAGAGACTCAATGTTTCTTCAGAACATTAAATGCAATGGGAAGTCCTCCAAGCCTATATGGCTTGTTTGAAAGAAAGTTGAGAGGAAGAAACCCAAGTAATTTGAAACAACGGGTCGAGTTACTTAATGAATTTATTGAATTGTTACGTGAAGAGCTTAACAAACCAGCCGTCAAGGAGGCTATCCAGAACAGAGAGAAGCAACACAAAGAGAACTTTACGTCGTGTAAGTTGCTAGTGAGCAAGTTATTCCTGAAGTACGGTCAGTTAGGGATTGCACATGTAGATTTTGCCTATACGCCAGATCAGCAAGATTTACAACACAATCATCCAACTGACCTGAAACAGCGGTTTCATGGACCTTATCAGTTTGAGCGTCTTAAACAACAGATAGATCAACTCCTTGAGAACCGACGACGTAATAAAACCCTAAAACAGATTAAAGGGTATCTCTTTTACTTTGGTCATAGCCTTAAAAAGGGCTGCTTTGTCAAAGTGATCTTCTTTCTGGATGGAAATACTTGTCAGGCTGAGGATTACGTCAAGTACCTATCTAAATACTGGAGCAGGCTGACGAATCAACAAGGCTGTACATATTTCTGCGACGGCGACTCAAGCCAATCCCCTACTGGGATTAGCCTGATCAAAGAAACTGATAAAGAACAACGGGAGAATCTCATGTTGAGTATTCAATATTACTGTCAGTTAGAACAGTTTTTTAGGCTGAAATATCTAGGAGAGAACTCCTATAAACGATTACAGATGAGTCAGCTTCCTGTAATCAGTAAAGGCAAAGTTAAAGCAAGTGGTTTAAATCAGAATTTGAATGTGAAGAAGGGCAAATAGAATGTTAACTCAAAATCAACTTATGGAAAGTCAGGCAATTGCTGCTATGGCACAACTGCCTTATGGCCCGACCACATGCATTCATAGTCTTCAACAAACTTGCCAGCAAGTATTGAAAATCAAATCTATTTACTCATTACAAACTGATGAGGATGGTCAGAAACGTGTGGATTTAAATCAAGCTGGACACCAGTTTGCTTCAAACATCTCAATCATAAAAGATAGTCCTTTCACGAATGGGCGGATGGGGCATGCCAAGATGAGTCCGTTCCTAGAAGCCAACTCTTGTTTCTTCAATCAGAGTGGACTCCTATACCCCTCACCCAATCAAGAACTTAATCAGGATTTTATTCTGAATAGTATTCAATACTTTAATAATTCATTATTAACACGCGAATATGATCAACAGCTTAACCACTGGAATGAGCAGTTTAATGAAGGTGAACAACAGTATGATCAGTTCATGAAAGAATTAAAAAAAGGCGTTAAAGGTTGCGATATGAGTGAGGTGGTTTGTATCTATCCTTTAAATCAACATTTGTTTTCCAATGTTGCATTTTCAAGCCAATCAACTTTCTCGGAGTCTATCGATGGAGAAATCACAAGACTCATCTGCCAAAGTAAAGAAAATGCAGTATGTGGTGTATTGGTTAAACGGGAAATAACGGTTAATTACCAACTCATCTGCCGTTATTTAGTCTTCACTGAATGCCAGTTTATTAATGATCCATGCAGTTTTACCAATCTAAAGTTCATGGAAGAGGTTAAACGTTTGGTAGAACCTAATAGCCCTAATCAAGTGGTGTTGGCATCCAACCCCTTAAATGGATTTCTATTAAGTAACCGATTCATCAAGAAATCATCTGATTACAAGGAACAGATGAAACGTTTGAAAGCGTATGTGGTGGGTACAGATAAGTTCATCAGAGTGGGAGGAACTCATCCTACTTTTAAAGTTTTGTTTTCTAAATTTGAAGTTAAACAGTAATAGAGGTAAGTAAAATGGGAGTTATGCATAAATTTGATATTGACCCTCGAATTAGTCCAAAACAATTCATGGAATTACTAGGCTGCAAGACAACCTGCTTTTACGGGAAAATTAAAAGAGGTGAAATAAAAAAGCCTTATTACGATGGGAAAAAGATTACTTATTGGCATGCCTCTTATGTCAAAGAGATTGTTGAAAAGAATAAACTTCTGTAATGAGCTTATTTCCTAACCTGCTTCGATTTGCTAATATGCCCCTCTACGAGGGGTATATTTTTTGTAGTTTGTATAAGTTTTGAAAACGGGTATAACAACGGGTATACGAAGTAAAAAAATACAAATAATCATTAAATATCAAAACCTTAAAACCAACTAAAAATTCAATAACTTTAAAGATTAATCTCTTTTCGTGACATTCAAAGCTAAGGTAATTCCATGTCTCAATCCAATCGTCTATCAAAACTGGTAAAAGCGACTTCAAAATTCCCTAAAGGTATTCGGAGCACGCTTTGGAGCAAGGCGTTTGGTCGTATCGTGCCAATGGTGGGTACAGCAAATATCCGCTATCTGGAAGTAGACTCAAACCACGTTACTGTCCGTTTAGAAAACCAGAAAAACATGCAAAATCATATTAAAGGAGTCCATGCTGCGGCAATGGCTCTTTTAGCAGAAACTGCAACAGGTTTTCTAACCGGTTTACATATTCCTGATAACCGCATTTTATTAATCAAATCATTGCATGTAGATTATTTAAAAGTGGTTGAGGGCGGTTTGACTGCTACAGCAACATTGTCTGCTGAACAGCAAAAGTTTATTGCAGCTAATGAGAAAGGTGAACTTGTGATCCCGGTTACAGTCATTGATGATGCAGGCAATGAACCAATCCAGTGCCAAATGCTGTGGGCATGGTTACCTAAACGTAAGAAATAATAACTAATCTAAAGTACTTTTAGATTTTTATTTGCCTCAAGATATAAAAATTATTTTTTGTATCTTGAGGTTAAAATGAAAAAAATACTGATTCTTTCCTCTTTATTTACCAGTTTAATATTTGCAACAATAACGACTCATGCGACTGAACCTAATCTTAAAACCAGTAAATTAACTTCGACTAAATCAGAAGCGATAGATAAAGTAAGTGCTCAAAACAAAAAAATAGTCATCGACTTTTATGAAGGCGTCTTTTTAAAACATAAAGTCAAAGAATATGCAGACCGTTATATTGGTCAACAATATATTCAGCACAATCCTAATGTGCCAGATGGGAAAGCACCTTTCGTTAATTTCTTCACTGAAAAATTCCAAAAAAATCCTCAAGCTAAAAATGAGATTAAACGTGCGATTGCTGAAGGTAATCTTGTCGTTTTACATGTCCATTCGACTGAAAATGAAAAAGATCGTGGAAGAGCGATTATTGATATATTTCGTGTCGAAAATGGAAAAATCGTAGAGCATTGGGATGTGATACAAAATATTCCAGAGCAAAGCAAAAATACCAATACGATGTTTTAATTCTAAAAATGATTTCTTTATCTAAATTAAAAATTAAAGCCTGAATACTGATATTCAGGCTTTATACGTTTTATTGAGTATCTAAAAACTTTTGTCTTGCTTCTTCAGGTATTTGACGCTTATTACCCTTTACATCTACTGCTACAAAGGTAAACACTCCTTCAGTAATACGTATTGGCTCACGAGAGTCATCATGACTATCCCAAACTTCAATTTGCATCTGAATAGAAGTATTTCCAACTTTTAAGATTTTGGTATAGCAGCTAATGACAAAGCCAACCTTTACCGGAACCAAAAAGGTCATTTGATTAATGGAAATCGTAGCACAGCGGCCGCGACTGAAACGTTCTGCGTGAATTGCTCCAGCCAAGTCCATTTGTGACACAATCCATCCACCAAACACATCACCACTCCAGTTTGTATCTGCTGGCATGGCAATCGTTTGTAAGGATAAAATTCCTTCTGGTTTGGTATAAGCTTCTGACACCTTAGCTCCCGAAATTTGTTTGAAGTTGTTGATCGAGCCACTGCTGCAATTCAGGCGCACGTAATGCACCGCTAATACGCGCGACCTCTGTCGTTTTATTCATTAAGACAAGTGTCGGAATACTTCTCACATGAAAAGCTTGGCTCAAGCGAGGAGATTCTTCGGTATCAATCTTGGCAAAAATAACGCCTGGATTCTGTTTTGCGACCTGCGCAAAATGTGGAGCCATCATTTTACAGGGTCCGCACCATTCTGCCCATAAGTCTATGAGAATAGGTAAATCACTATTCGTGATGTAGTTACTAAAATTTTGCTCATTTAGTTCAATAGGTGCAAGCGGTAGTAATGGCTGATGACATTGCCCACAGCTTGGTTGCTCAGGAAGTTTTTCTTCCGGAACTCGGTTTTTTGCACCACACGATGCACATACAATAATCATTTACATCACTCCTATATGCTGATGTAAAAATTCTAATTGGGTTATCACTGCTTTTTCAAACCATGAACCGTGATAGATATCAAAATGTTTCATATCCCACTCATGATAACTCACAAAAGGTGCAATATTTGTCGCGGCTTCGCGACTGGACTCAATAGGAATAAGTGAATCTTTTTGGGCTGCAATAAATAAAACCGGAATATTAATCTGACGTACAACCTGAATTGGACGGTATCGCATCAAGTTAAAAAAGACACGAGCTGGGACTTCCCCGCTCCAATAATAGTCAGGATTTACAATCGATAGATAGCCATAATAACTATCTGCTGTAGGCATAAAGCATAAATTATGTTGATCAACCACAGGCAACCTCTTTGGATTAAGCCCCATTTTTGATCCCATATAATCCTGACTCGATAACTTCAATGCTTGAGGATAACGTTGCAAAGGATAGAGCTTTGCAGTTTCAGCGCCATCTACATAAGGAATTTGTACTAAGATTGCCTGAATATTCTTTAATTCAGAAGCTAGGCTTAGCGCATATCCGCCACTTAGAGAAGTTCCCCACAGCACAATCCTTCGGTTATCTACAAACTTACAGGTCGAAGCATATTGAATAACGGTCTTCCAATCTTCTAATTGGGAATTGATTGAGACCATTTCTCTAGGCTTGCCAGTACTCCCACCCCAATATCGATAATCAAACAAAATAACAGCATAACCTGCTTGAGCGAACCGCTGAGCGTATTGAATGAGTTTAAATTGACGCAACGCAGCAAAACCATGGGCCATAATAATTACGGCAGATTTCTTATTTGTTTTAGGAATATAAAAATCAGCTGCGATCGTTTCCTGACCACATGGAACATATAAAGGCTCAACCGTATAAGCGTGCATATGTGCTCCGTTGAAATAGAATATGAATAACCAATTTTAAAATAGCGCGATGATCGTTTTTAAAATTTATAACTTAGCTATAAGACATAACTTTCTCAGTCAGAACAACACAAGAGTGTCTTGTATCTCAGGTTAAGCTTAATGCTATGATACAGCATAAGAGGTTTTGTTAAATTTTGGAGTGACGAAATGTCAGATAATGTTGGTTTCGCAGGTCAAATTGGCCCAGAGCATGTTGGCCAAGTTGTAGAAAAAGGATTTAAATCGATTATTAATAATCGACCAGATATGGAAGGCGGCCCAGAACAGCCTACAAGTGCTCAAATTGAAGAAGCAGCACGCCAAGTAGGTCTAGACTATGTTTATCAACCTGTTGTAGCTGGACAAATTGCAGAACTCGATGTACGTACTTTTGCTAATCATTACAACGAGTTGCCAAAACCTGTACTTATGTTTTGCCGCACAGGAAACCGTTCAAATAATCTATATCAATTAGCAAAACAAATGGATTTATTAGACGACTAATTTTAAGAAATTAATATTCCATAAAACCCTATTTCTTCCTTAAAGTAGGGTTTTTTGATAACTTATTTTGCATATCTCTGCACGAATTCAACAGAACTAAAAATAATATTGATCTAAAGTATTTAAATCTTTTTTGAATCATTTATTAATTTTTATGAATAAATTTATATTCGCTCTTTTAAGCTGTTTAATTCTTACAGCATGCTCCTCAATGCAAGTAAAACCTACGGTTGGAGTAACTATGGGTACAAGAATTTAATTAGCTAATTGCTCATAAATATAATGAGCAACCTCATGAAATATATGTTATTTTATAAATCTAAAAAATTATTTTAAATAACTTATCATTTTAATTGGGGATAATGATGAAACTTACTCATGGGGTATGTGGGATTACTTTGGCTGCTTTTTTGACAGCTTGTGGTGGCGGTGGCGGTGATGGCTACTATAACCAAAATTCAAGTTCAGGCTCTACAACAACACCAACCACACCATCAACAGATCAAGAGTTGGCTACTTCTGTTTTAAATAGTGTAAAGCAAGAAGGAAAATATTTGTTTGGCGCCTATGATCTCAACGATGAAAAGTTATCAAAAGGTTACATTGATCATGCACTAGACACCTTCGCTCAAGGTCCACTCAAGTTAACCTTAGATATTCGCAAAGTAGATCTTACCAAGTACTCTGACCACTATCGTGATAAATGCTTTATTAAAAGTACTACAGACTACCGCGCCTGCTATGTATTCAAAGGTGAAGAAATTAAAAGTTTACTCACTGGATATAGTGATTGGGACTTTGATATTACGGCAGATGATTTAAAAAATATTAAACTAGCGAATGACAATACCTCTCCGAATTTAGAGGATTATCAATCAAATACCAGAATTTATATTTTTCAAAATGAAAATAATGATAAGAACTTCCAAGATGTAACAATTACTGGAGCCTTTGCGTATCCATTCCAACAGTCATGGGGACTTGAACAAACTAAGCAAAAAAGATTCGTATTAATTAATTCAACAACAAGTGATTATAAAATCACTACATCGACTATTGTTCAAGATCCAGATACAGCTCAACCGACTGAAAAAGAAGTTACTACTGGTGCAATGAGTGTATATAAAGATAATACATCAACTGATGGTGACCTTTACGTAGTTCAGAGTGGTTCTGGTTTCAACGTACTTATTAATGATAACCCAAATGTTCCTTTTGCAGAGCCAATTTCATTTATTGTGAACTCTACTCCAGGCAATACGAACAATGCGACATATCAAGTGAAACTCAGTGGTAGTCAAGTATTGAGTTTACCAAGTATTACTGGCATTGAAGGAAGTCGCGTTGAGAATCAATCTCCAACAACGAATGCACAAAAATTTAATGGCAGTATTTATTTAGAAGGACCAAATATTTTCACTTTTAAACAGTCTCCGAATGGAACTACATTAAACTTTAAGCATGTCATTAATGGTATAAGTATTGAAGGTCAGTCTATTAATCAAAATGGGACTGTTTCAACCACTTTAAAAACACCTTTTATGCAAAAATTTACATTTTAAAGCTAAATAATTAGAACCAAACCCTCTGTTCAAGAGGGTTTTTCTATATATTCTAAATATCTATTAAAATAGCTTAATGACAATGTTCGATATTATTATCATTGGCGCAGGTACTGCTGGTATTAGCGCATATAAAGAAGCCATTAAACACACCAAAAATATTTTAATTATAAATGACGGACCATGGGATACCACTTGTGCTCGTGTAGGCTGCATGCCAAGTAAAGTCCTCATCTCTACAGCAAACCGTATGTTTGACATTCAAAATGCTCAAGAGGTTGCTTTGGGTGTATCTGCAAAAATTAATACAGATCAAGTGATGCAGCACGTACAAACTTTACGTGATCGTTTTACACAAGCAACATTAAAAGATGTAGAACAATGGTCTGCAGAACATAAAATTTCTGGTAAAGCACATTTTATTGATTCACAAACTGTAGAAGTTAATGGGCAACAGTACCAATCAAAAAGTTTTATTCTCGCTGTCGGTTCAACTCCTAATTATGATCAAACCTGGAAAAAAGAACTTGGTAATCGGCTTATAACAACAAATCAAATATTTGAGTTAAAAACACTGCCTAAATCTATTGCTGTCATTGGAAGTGGTGTGATTGCTCTTGAGATTGCTCAAGCAATGCATCGTTTAGGTGTAGAAACTACAATCTTTGCTCGTAGTAAACGAATTGGAGTACTTACTAGTTCTAGGCTTCAACAACTTGCACAAAAAGAGCTAGGCAAAGAGTTAAAAATTCTATTCGAAACACTACCAAATGAAGTTAAATGCAGTGAAGAAAACGTTGTATTAACTTACCAACTTAATGAAATAGAGAAAACTCTCAAAGTTGAATATGTTTTAGCAGCAACAGGCCGTACAAGTTTAATTGATACTTTAAAACTAGAAAATATTGATAACTCTTTTAAAGATATTAAGTTATTACCTATAAATGCAAAAACCAAGCAGTTAGACACATATCCAATTTTTGTTGTTGGTGATGCTTATACCTCAACACCACTGCAACATGAGGCGGCACATGAAGGGAAAAAAGTTGTTTATAACTGTTTGAATTATCCACAGGTTAATTCAGTTAAGACGCTTACTCCATTAGGAATTGTATTCAGTCATCCTGAAATGGCGGTCGTCGGGCAAAGTTATAAACAACTAAAAGACAATGGTATAGACTTTATTACAGGTGAAGCCTCTTATGAACGGCAAGGAAGAGCTATAGTTCTTGGGAAAAACAGAGGTGCAATTGAGGTTTATATAGAAAAAGGAAGCCAAAAACTTCTTGGTGCTGAATTATTTACAGAAGCAACAGAACATATGGCTCATTTATTAAGCTGGATAATAGGTGAAGAATTGACTTTAAATGATATTCTGGAGAAGCCTTTCTATCACCCTACTCTAGAAGAAGGTCTTCGCACTGCTTTAAAACATGCTCGTAGACAGTTGAAATAATCAATTTAGAAGAGTTCCCTTAATAAAAATCTGGCTCTTCTATACATTAAATTGTTTTC